>CAMJHI010000293.1 GCA_946405475.1 uncultured Clostridia bacterium | reverse complement strand
GTCGCTTTCCTTCACGTCGGCGCAGATCCACTGCCCGTCCGCCGAAAAGAGCATACCGTAGCCGTCTTTGACGCCGGTCTCAAAATCAAGGATATCGCGGCGGATATTTTCAATGTTGATATCCGCGCCGATGACACCATGGATCGTCCCGTTGACCGAGTAAGGCACGGAGATCGTCACCATCAGCCCCCGCCCGAAGGTGTCGGTATAGGTGTCGGAGATCACAGTCTGTTTGGTCGACAGCGCGTTTTTATACCAGTTGGCGCCTGCGGCATCCGGATCATAAGCGCCGAAGCCCTGTTTATCCAGCACGTTCTGGTCATAGCCGATGTTCACGTGCGAAACGGTCGCCGCATAAAGACTGACGACGGTCGGGCAGTGAGCCATCAGCGTTTCAAAGCACGGCTCAAGCGAAGAAAGAAGATTGGCCTCTGCCACGATGGCGGCGTCCTTCTCCTCCCCTTTGATAAACGGCAGCCAGTGAAGCTGATTACCGGTCACGTCAGATGAAAAATCATCCGGCGTTTTCAGCGTTCTCGCCGTGAACAGACCGGGGTTTTTATACAGGTATTCCGTATAACTCGCCGCCTGCTCGATGCGCTGCACGATGCCGTTCATTTCCGCGCTGATCGTTTCCGCCTGACCGGCGGTGAAAACGGCGGCAGAATTGACAGCCTGATCGATCAACTGCTCTTCGCTGCGGTTACGCAGAACCACCATGCCGATCTCACTGAGGATCAGCGTTGGGATCATGGTGACCAAAAACACAAGCAGCAGCGCTTTCTGAAGCTTTTTTCGGATGCTTGTCGGCTTATTCGTTGCATTCATCTTCACATATCCTCCAGCCTCTTTCGGTCAGTTCCTGCCGAATGATATTCCGTGCGTCGATTGTATTCCACAAAAAAATATGCGGCGTTTTCCAGATGGCATACTGTTCAAGCATCACCTGCTTTTGCCCGGTCGCGCCCAGCTCGACGCCGCCGCATTTGAGCAAAAAGCGATAGGAAGCTAAGTTGATCAGCCCGCTGTCATAGACGCTGCCCAGCGTTTCATAACGATCGATCGAATACACTTCGCCGACCGTCTGCGCCACACCGTTTAGCACATAATCGTTCATCATGGCGTAAAACAGCGCAAAGGGCATTTCACGCGGCGTATCCTCCCCGACGGAAATGATCTCCTTGGCATAGCCGCAAGCGCCGTTTGCCCTGACCTGAGCCATGGCTTCAGCCTCCGCCTGCCGTTCGGGAAACGGCTGCAGATCGGCAAAAGTATCCGCCTTCGCCATACCGTACCACAACAATCCGCAAACGCTGCCGCCGGATTCACCGACCAGCACCGTTTCGGCCGGATCGCGTACGAGCTGCTCGATCGCCGCCGCGCTGCTGATCTCAAACATGCCGCCGCGCTGCTGAAAGCTGCCATCGGCAGCATTGAGCGCTTCGTGGCATTGCTTCGCTGTGATCTGCACCGCTCGATACAGGTCGGCCAGCCGATCAACGTCTGAAATCACGGCTGTGCGTACCGTCACTCTTTGTGAGCCGCAATCAAAATGAAACATAGGTCGTATCCTCTTGATCAAATGATCACGGTCAGGTTATTGACGCCGAAGGTCGAGCGGTAATCGACCACGTCACAGGTATCGGTCACCAGCTTCATGCCGAGCATATCGACCAGCGCCAGCATGGCGTCAACGTCGTTCGTGTCATTTTTCTTTTCTTCGTAATAAGCAATGGGATTGAACTTTTTGCCGTCATAGCGCAACCGCATGACCAGCACATCGGGATTGATCAGCACCCGCAGGCTGATGACATGCCGCCGCGATTCGCACGTGGAATAACGAACGGCCAGGTGCATCATTTCATCCATGGAAAGCGTGATGAGCATCTGCCGTTTCGGCGGCAGCTCGTTCTTTTCGCAAAACGCTTCCAATTGCTGCAGCGCGCCGCTGATGCCCTCCTCCGTGTCGGGGAAGCAAAGCGCGATCGAAGAGCCGGTTTTTTCATACTTGGTGTCGATCAGCAGCAGCGGTGACAGATTCGGATTCTTGTGCCGCGCCAGCCAGTGAAGCAGCGCCGCCGTCAGAAGCGTTGCCGCTTCGCACGCGGCAAACGACAGCCAAAGACCCGTTTCGCCAAAGCCTTTCATCAGCAGCAGCGCGCAGCCGACCGCCCAGATCAGGCTGTGGAACAGGGTCAGAATGTTGGACAAACCCGTGTGGGAATTGGCAAGGTGGAGGTAAATGATCACATTGGCCGCCAGCGCCAAAGGCAGGGACAGAGCGAACAGCCGAACGGCTCTTGCCGCGCCGTCTGCACCTTCCACAATGCCGAACAGGCGCACGACCTGCGGTGAAAACACAAACACTGCCACACCGAACAAGGCCAGCAGCACAAGGCTCAGGCGCATCGCAGAGCGGACGACGCGGCGCATACTGACCGTGTCACGTTCCGCGGAGAAAACGCTGAGCAGCGGCACAAGCGCACCGGCGCAGCCGACGGTGATCGAC
>CAMJHI010000292.1 GCA_946405475.1 uncultured Clostridia bacterium | reverse complement strand
CAATCTTACACTGATATACTCCCGTCGTGTCGGTGTAGGTTTCGTCTGCCGCCTGCGCCAGAGTCCCCATTACGGGAACGCCTGCGAAAAGAATGGCAAGCGCGAGAAAAACGGAAATGGCTTTTTTGACTTGTTTTATTGACATTTTCTTATTCCTTTCTTATCATTTCTGGTGGTCAAAAACAGCAAAATCGCTTTCGACCAACCGCTTTTTACGGACTGCAGACTTTTTTCAGCCCTTTTTTGGCAACAGAGAAGACAGGCAAGCGATCACCCTGAGGTTTCAGGATGAAAACCTGTCTCGCAAATATTCGGTCAGCAGACCTTCTTTGTTTGTTTCTTTGCCGGTTGCTTTGAGATGTTTCGTCAGATAAATGTCGATGAAAAACGCAGCGACGGCAAAAACCGCCCAAAGTACACCGGCAATGATGTCTTCCGCGCGCGGATTATTGAGATGAAGAAACATGAGCTGAATGGCGCCGGCGTAGCTGAAGCCATAGATCACGCTTGCCGCCACGCGCTGAAAAGGCAGCCAAATGTCGCCGTAATTCAAAATGCCGCGCGTCAGGTCTTTTTTGATTTGAAACTCCTGATAATAATCCGTTACGACGTCCGGTGAAAAAAGGTGCGTTTCGTAACTGCGTCCTACATGGCTGACATACGACAGTGAAAAATGCTTGCGCGCAAAGTAGAACGGGAGCGGATAGATCATGATCAGGATCCGAACGACGACCGTCCACCACAACGGATCGTTGAGATCGTGGTGGAAAATGTCCAAAACGAGCTTAGCAGCACTAAGCCCCACGATCATTTCAGCGCCGGTTTCGATCGCCTGATTGATGCGCGGGAACCCGCAGATGACGATCATCACAACGCCGAAGATCAGGAACCACAGCAGCCAGTTCAGAAAGCCTTTTTTCACAAGGTGAATTTCCTGAAAGGCCAGCGAGGCGCTGAGCGCCACGATGCTCAGCTTGGAAAACCAAAAAAACAGTTGCGAAAACCGCACGGCCAAATAAGCCACAGCAAGTACCGATACGGTCAGAAAAACAAAGGCTAAAAGAAAAACAATCATGCGTCTTTATCCTCTTTCTTGGTAACGCGAAACAGAGGAATAAATCGGCAAACGGCACCAAACCAAAAGTTAAAATATGATCATCTGTGGAACAGCGGATAAAACAGGTTGCGGAACCACAGCACAAGGCGCTGGAAGAACGACAGCACGCTCTTGTTCACCTGCACCGAAAATTCGCTGAACGATGCGGTTTGGAACGAGATCATGCGCCGGCCTTCGACCACCACGACCGTGCCGGTCAGGTCTTCTTTGGTTCCGTCTGCTTTTTTGTGTTTGATGATGTAGCTGTTGTACTCTCTCAGATAGCTCCGCTCGATGTTTTCCAGCGGAATGAGCACGGTAACAGCGCTGCCTTCGACCGGCTGGATGTCGCGGCCGTCGGCGTCTTTTGCTTTGATCTGATATTGCAGGGCGAACTCATTGTCGCCGCTTTTCACGGTGAACAGGCTGTTCGGCTTTTTGGTGGCCGGTAAGGCGGCCACATCGAACGAAACCTGATCCTCCGCAAAACAATTGCTGACATATTCCATGGTAACGCTTTTGTCGGAAGCTGTGCCGGTTTCGGAATTGGTCACACTGACGACCTGCGTCATGTTGACCGGCTCCTGCGGCTCAACGGGCGGCTCTTCTGCCTGCTGCCCGTGGGTGCAGATCACCGAAATGAACGGGTTGAGCGCTTTGGTCACTGCGTCGTCGGTGCAGATAAGAAAGCTCGGCTGACTCGGGAACGTGTCGCTTTCAATATTCAGCGCCGAGGTGCGTTTTTCAATGTGGATGTATTCCAGCGCCGTGCATCCGTCGAACAGCTGGCTGTAAAGGTCGCGCACGCCTGCCGGAATGGTGAACGAGGTCAGTGCGGAGCAGTTTTTGAACGCCCAGCTCTGAATGGCGTAAACGCTCTGGGGCAGGGTGATGCTTTGCAGATTGACACAATCGGAAAACGCCGAACGCCAGATGACCATCACCCCTTCGGGAATGACAAGCTCGGTCAGCCCGACGCAGCCGCGGAACGCGTTTTGGCCGATGCTGGTCACACTCGACGGGATCACCGTGGTTTTACAGCCGAAAGCCAGCTCGTTCTGGCCGATATCAATGATGCCGTTGCAGTTGTCGCGGCTTTCATAGGCTGTGTTGCCCGCAGCGACTGTCAGCGTCTCCAGCGCGGTGCAGCCTTCAATAATGCGCAGGCCGAGGTTCGTGCAGTTCTTCGGGATTTCGAGCGCCGCCAGACTCTCGCAGCCTTTGAACACCGTGCTGCCCAGTGAGGTGAGACTGTCGGGCAGGGTGATCTGCGCCAGGACGGTGCAATTGGCAAACGCGGAACTGCCGATGGTTGTCACGCCGCTGCCGCACGTGATGCCGGTCAGAGCAGCGCAGTTGGAGAATGCAGTATTTCCGATGCTCGTCACGCCGTCGCCGATGATGACGCTTTGAATGGAATCT
>CAMJHI010000291.1 GCA_946405475.1 uncultured Clostridia bacterium | reverse complement strand
CCTGTCGCAGAAAGCCACCGCATTGCCGTTGGCTGCGCCGGTGAAGTTCACGTCGATGAGCGGCGCGGACGTCCATTTGGCATAGAGGGTGAAGCTTTCCAGCACCGGCTCGCTGAAATCGTAAGGCTCGCCGGGAAAGTCAGGCGTCGTGTACCAGCCGACAAGGTATTCATCCCCCGCCGTCTGCCCGGCGGGCGCGGACGCTCTGTTGCCGCTGGTCACGGTCTGCTCCGGGGGCGTATTGCCTTTTTCGGTGACGAAAGCAACGGTGTTTCTATCCGCGTCCCACACCGCCGAGAACGTTTCGGGCTGCGCCCCAACCGTGTATTGCGTGCCAACGCTGAAATTTCTGCCGTCGGAGGCGCGTATCCAGCCGAGAAAGTCGTAGCCCTTCTCCGTCAGAGTGGGCAGGGTGATCGTTTCACCGACGTAAGGGGAAACCGCGGCGGGCGCTTCGCCGTGTTCGGTTTCAAAACGCAGCGGCACCCGGTATCGGAAGCCGTTTTTGTCCGTTTCGCTCTCAAACGCGATGCGGTCAAGCAGCCGTTTTTCGCCGTTAAAGTATTTCTTTACGTGATCCATGTTGATAAACGTATTCTTATGTACCGCGATCACGGATGCGGGCAGCGTGATCGTAAGGTCGTGGTTGCAGCTGCTGAACGTATAACCGTTTTTCTCCGGAGAGATGCTGCTTTCGCCGATCGTGCGCACACCGTATCCCACCGTGACGTTTTTTAACGATCGGCATTGACTAAAAACGCTGGCGCCGATGTTGCTTACCCCGCCGGGAATATAGACCGACGTAAGCCCGCTTTCGGAAAAGGCACAGTCCTCCAGCGTGGTGAGCCCCGCGGGAAGCGCGACGCTTTTCAGAGCGCTGCAACCCTCAAACGCGTAATTACGAATGAGGCGGACGGAAGCCGGTATCTCACACGTTGTCAGCGACGAACAGCCCTTAAACAGTGCCAAGGCGATCCCCTGCAGCCCTTCCGGCAATTCGGCAGTTGTCAGACCGGTACATCCGCTGAAAGCCTGTTGCCCGAGGAAGACGACCGAATCCGGCACGTCGATCGAACCGAGCGATGGGCAATTCATGAAGGCTCTATCCTCGATGCGCTGCACACCTTCTTCGATCGTGACCGTGTTCAGCAGCTCGCAATTAGCAAAGGCGCCACCACCCAGAAACCGCAGGGAGGCCGGCAGCGTGACAGTATCCAGCGCTGTGCAGTCGGCAAACGCGAATTTGCCGATAATCCGAAGCGAATCCGGCAGGTCAACGGCGGTAAGCGCGGCGCAGCCCTGAAACGCACTATCCCCGATGCTCACAAGGGTATCCGGCAGGGTCACATGCTCCAGACTCGAACAACCATAGGCAAAGAACAGCGGAAGCTCCGTGACGCGCGGTTGAAAGTCGACGCTCCGTACGCTGTCCGATTGGATGAAGACGTGTCTATCTTCTGCGGGGTAATGATAGAACCCGTTCACGGGAACGGCACCGATCTTGTCGGGGATCGTCAGATTCCGGGCGGAACCGTCATAATACATCAAATCGATAGACCCGCTGAAATAATAACGGTACCGCCAGCCGTTGCTGTGGCATTCCATGCTCCCGCCGGCAAACGCCGTGGCGGGGCTGAACGCCGCGAACAGCATCACCGCCGCCAGCAGCGCGGCCAACCGTTTTTTCAACTTCATAAACAAACCTCCCGTCAGTCAGATTTGCGTATATTCCCCCAAATAGAAGTATATCAAAATAAATAAAAAAATCAACAACATTCAACTGCAGCACAGATTTTTTCAGGGCGCGAATCCTTAGAAAAGCGTTCCGGACTCTTTGCGTTTTACGGCGTCGAAGGAAAAAACGGAATGCAAAAAGGAGTGAGAGCCGGACACTCACACTCCTTTATGTTTCGTCATATTCAGAAAGCGCTCTTGACGGCGGCGACCAATCCGGCGGCGAAGGCCTTGATGAGTGCGGCGAGGAAGCTGAAGAACGAGGGAACGACCTTTTTCAGGGCGTCGGTCACGGGCCCGAACGCGAGGTTGAAGAAGTAGACGAGCTTCGCCCAGAAGCTGTGGTCGACTTTGACGGTGAGCACGTCGCTTTCGGCGTAAAGCGTGCCGTCCTTCGCAAAGGCCTTGACCTGCACGGTGTAATCGTCCTTCGGGGCTTCGACCGTTACGCTCTTTTCGGCGGTGACGGCTTCGCCGTTGACGTACCAGCAAAGCGTCGCGCCCTCGGGCAGCGCCGACGTGTCGGTGGTGAAGGTGACGGTCTCCTTAAAGGTGAGGACACGATCCGCGCCCTGTTCCTTGGCGTTGTCGGTGATGACGAGCGCGCCGTTTTTGGTGTAAACGGCGTTGATCTCCACGCCGCCCGCCTTGAGTTCATACTTCGGCCACGCGCCGGTGTAACCGCCCTTGACGGGCACGGCGGGCGCGGTGATCGCCTTCGTGTCGATGGTGAACGGCACGCGGGCGACTTCTTTGCCGTCAGCCATAAAGACGGCGTAATGGATTTC
>CAMJHI010000290.1 GCA_946405475.1 uncultured Clostridia bacterium | reverse complement strand
TGTTCAGCTTTGCTTCTTCTTCAAGTTTTTCTTCTAACACGGTAATCGTGGTCTTTGCATGACTTTTTGGATTCACCCTCATCAGTATGTCATCTTTATGAATGCCGCAATAAAAGCCTGTACCTAACCCTATGGAAAGTGCAATGATTAAGCATAGTATGATTGATGACACCTGCTTTTGGTTTTTCTTCCTGATGCCTTTTAATTCTTTTTGAATGCCCCTCAATTCGTCGATCACATTACCATTTTCGTTTTTCAACTCTGTCATGTTATCCATATCTCCTATAGAATACTAATCAACGAACACGTCCATCTATAGCAACAAACGCTACCAATCCAACGCATTTACTGATTGCATATAATGATTTGTAAATCGTGCGAAACTCAAGTCTCTCTACCGGAACGATAAAGCGCTCTTAAATGCATCTTGGAAGGCTGACCGTCTAATGACAGACGTTACGCTTCAAAAAAGAAAAACATCAATACCGCTCCGGCCGTGACGGCGACCGGCGGTTCTTTTTCTTTTTGGCAAAAGTCAGCACCGGCAGCGCCAGCGAGGTGAGTAGCGGCGAAACCGGCGAAACCAGCAAGGCAACGGCGCTGAGCACAAGCATCAGCACGTCGCCCGCATTGCTGTGAAAAGCGCGCGGGGCAAAGCGCTGCTCCGGCAGGCGGTCGAACACGAAATCCGTGTCGTTGTCCCCCACCCCGTTGTTGTAAAGCATGGGCTCGACGATCTGCGTGATCGTGTAGCCCTGCAGCTTTTTCTCGACCGGATAAAACGGCTGCGTCGAAATCACGTTGTCGAGCACGGCGCTCAGACCCATCATGAACTTGTAAACCGGCGTGTCGGGCGTATAGGCGCCGTCGCCCGCCTGCATGTTGATCGTCAGATCCATAAAAATGTCAAAGATGCGCCGATCGGCGATCTGCGCGTATTCCGCTTTGGCCAGCTTGGCCGCGGCTTTGCACAGCGGGAAGAGATGCCTGACCCGCAGGTTCAGCACGATCTTACCCAGCCCATGCGGCAGTTTTTCCATATTGCGGCGCTGATCGTCGATGAATTCCCGCTCAAAATGTTCGCGCAGCGTCGGCTCCCGAACCTGCATGGCGTCGGTTTTTTCCACGTCGATCACCTGCTGCTTCAGCCGGTGCGACGCGGGGTCGAGCTCCACGAGCCGCCACGCGGGCGGCAGATAGCAGATGGAGGGCGTGGTGACGTTGCACAGCACGCTGCCGCTGTCGGAAGAACCGAACACGACGTTGGCAAAATGGGTGTGGCCGCTGAACACGAGCGTCAGCCCCAGGTCGGCCAGCGTGTGGCAGACCGCGGCGCTGCGCATGTTGCGCGTCGTGCCGCCGATTTTGTAGGCGGGCACGGGCGGCACCAGCGGGTGATGGGTGCAGGCAAACACAAAGGCGCCCTCCTGCTTGGCCTGCCGCATGATCTGCTCGATCCAGCGATAGCACGCGGGCGAATACGCGGCGCTGAAATCCATCAGGGCGTCGACGTCGCGCATATTGTTGTTGAGCATCAGGCACCAGAGCTTATCCTCCAGCTTCACGGCGTAAGAATAAGCCGAATCGCACACGGAAAACGCCTGATCGCGCCCGAAGGCGCGGTAATGATCCCACAATTCGTCCGGGAACGCGACGGGCTTGATCAGCGGCCTGCATGCTTCGGCGGGCAGATGGGAAAAATCGTCGGCCACAAGGCGCTTGTAATCGGTGTTCTCGCGGTCGAACCACGGCTTTTCCCACGGGCGCTGTTTGTAGCGAAGCGGCTGCTCATAAACGCTCACCCACGCGCGGCTGAAATGAAAATCATGCGTGGCCGTGAGCACGTAAACCTTTTTGCCGCTGTTCTGCACGTCCTGCAAAATCTCGGCCAGCTCACGGTGGCTGTCCCAATCGCCCGCGTCGGTCAGATCGCCCGTGATGAGGATGGTATCCAGATCCGTGCGGGCTTTCAGGTCATCGAACACCTTGCGGTTGATCTCGTGCCGCAGCACGTCGCGCGGGCTGTTCGCCCCGCCGTTGTAAAGGGTCGATTTTGAAATATAGTGCGTGTCGGATAAGACGGCAAAGCGCATAGGCAAACCTCCTTTTCGGTTTCATAGTAGCATAAAACAGGAATCATGTCCACAAAAAAAGTGCCCGATGAAGGTTCATCGAGCACTTTTATGCGCGTTTCGCCGTGAAGGCGAAAGCTGTTTCCTGCGACGCAGGCGATTCTTCACAACCCCTCCGTCACGGCTTCGCCGTGCCACCTGTCTCGCCTGCCGGCTCGGTCGGCGCTTCTGCGGCAAGCCGCAGAGGTGTCCACCGGACACCCGCGTTCTCCCCTGCCGGGTCGGTCGGCGCTTTTGTCTTCGACAAAGGTGTCCACTGGACACCCGCGCCCCTTGCAGGGGAGGCGAGGGTGCCTCTACCCGACGGCAGAAATTGCCACTGGCGATCCGCATTCTCGCCTGCCGGGTCGGTCGGCGCTTTTGTCTTCGACAAAGGTGTCCACCGGACACCCG
>CAMJHI010000289.1 GCA_946405475.1 uncultured Clostridia bacterium | reverse complement strand
TGTGGGGGTGTGTGGGGCGTGGGGCGCGCGGTGGGGATCCAGGTGGGGCCGCGCCACCAATGCGCCGGCTCATACACCGCTTCGCTGTATGCCACGCTTGGGAACGGAACCTTGCCGAAGAAGTATTTTTCATTCAGCAAGTATCCTTCGATCATCGAGCAGATCTTTTCTTCCGGCAGCGGCACGCCCGCCCAAAGCGGGATCAGCGACGACAGCGTCACGAGCGTTCTTCGTTCGCCGGTGACGGGATCCGCGTCAAAAAACAAATTTTTTTCTTCATCGTAAAGAACAGCCACCATCCGCGCCGCAAACGCTTCGGCGCGCGTTTCCCAATCGGCCGCGGCCGCTTCGTCGCCGGCCAAACGGCAAAACCAAGCCGTGGCGCGCATTTGCGAGAGCAGGTAGCAGTTCATATCCACCGCCAGTACGGGGCCGTCGTCGAACCGGGGCGAATCATCCTGCCCGGTCTCCAGGCCGTGCGGGCAGACGATCAGACCGGACGCCGTCATGCGCTGCGTCAGCCACCACTCGTTGTTTTTGGCCAGAGCAGAGGCCATCGTGCGGATAAACGCGTCACCTGCCCGTTCCTCGCCCACACGCTCAACGTAGCGTCTGGCCGCCCAGCCCAACAGCGCGGGCTGCGTATAGTGCGGCCTGACCCATGTGGAGCAGATAAACTGCGGGATCTTGCCGTCGGAACGGATGACATAGGCAAGCTGCAGCAGTGAATCCCCCGCCGCTTCCTCACTCATCAGCTCATACGCTAAATTCTGAAAGGCGCTGTCCCACAAAAAGTGGGTCGGATAGCCGCCCCGGCTGGGGAAAGCGGAAAGACAGCGAGACAGATTCCCCGGCGCTTTCGTCAAATTCATCAAAAGCCCGGAAACCGCCGTGAGAAACGTATGCCGTGCGTCAGGATCGGACGGCAATACCGTCAGCCCGCCGGCGCATTCCTGCGCCCAGCGGCGCATGGCGTTTTTTGCCCCGTCAAGGTCTTTCGGCGCGGCGAGAAGCGTTTGCTTCAAGCGCTGTTCGGAGATTTCCAGCACCGAAAACGCGGCGGCCAGATACACATTGCCCTGCTCATCCGGCAAAACAACGGCGCCGCCGTCTTCCTCACGCAGAGTTCCCTTAATCACGCGCAGACCGCACAGCACCGGCACGGATTCGTCCGGGTCGCGGTCATCCACGTTTCGGGAATAGCCCCGGATGAGCAGCACATTATCCTGATCAGGCACGTGCCAGAAGGGCTGCAAGGCGCAGTTCTCCCGCCCGAACACGCGCACAGGCGAAGCGTTTTCGCCCCGCAGAACGAAGGCGTCCGTATCGTAAAAGCATAACTCATACGTTCCCCTGCCGCAGCTAAAGACGGTGGAAAGGAAGGTTGATCTTGCCGCGCACGGCTCTTCAAAAGAAAACAGCGGCGAAAAAACCGCCCTTGTGCCCCGATTATAATGCAGCAGCAAAGCCGGATCAGGCGACTGATCGCCGAAGCACAGACCGAAGTTGGAAAACATGGGGCTGACGGAGCGATCCTTGGTTGCGTGAGTCGTTTCCAGCGACAAAAGCGCGTCGATCAGGTTCATGGCGTTTCTCCTTTCAGGACGGATAAGATATAATCCGCAATTCTGGTGCTGTTCATGATATACCCGCTGTGGCCGGTCTTCGGAAAGATCTTCAAAGCGGCGCCCGGAACGGTTTCGGCGATATGACGCGTGTGTTCGGGCTTGATCACGTCTTTTTCGCCCGCGGTCACAAAGGTCGGCACGCGGATCGATTTCAGCATGTCGTCCGTGATATCGGGCTCCCGCATCATGATGCGCATTTTATCGCTTCGGTCAAAATGGCTCCAGAGCCGAAAGAATTTCATCGGCAAATCTTTCGTGCTGTCCGGATTCAGACTGGCGCCGCTGACGATCAGAGCGGACAGCAGATCGGGGTGCGCAGACGCGATGAGCAGACCGATGATGCCGCCGTCCGAAAAGCCGTAAAAGGTCGGTTTTTCGAGGCCGAGCGCCGCAATAAACTGCACCATATCCTCAGCCATATCCTCATAATGCAGGGTTTTGACCCGGCTGCTTTTGCCGTGATCGCGCGTGTCGGGGCAGTAGACGGTAAAATGCCCGGACAGAACCTTGACGGCCTTGCGAAAGATCTTGTGATCCATGCTGTTGCAATGCGCCATGATCAGCGGTCTGCCCTCGCCTGTTTTTTCATAATAAAGCTGAACGTCGTTTACCGTGATAACCATAACCGACCTCCTGACGAGTTTTGCCGTGCTGCAGCGCGCTGCGCTTTTGGCACGGACTTTGTCTCGTTCATTATAGCATAAACAGCGAAAAATGTACACGTCGGATTTCAGCCGTCAGAAGATGACCCATCGACGCAAACCTGAACGATAAGAATTCTGAACTGACGTGCAACGACCCGGCTGACAGCATTTCTGTCAGCCGGGTCAGTTCCGATGTTTGAATGTTAGGGAACCGCTGATTAAATCAGAGTGTGCGAGGGAGCGAGAGATTTTTTCGTCAGATTGTGC
>CAMJHI010000288.1 GCA_946405475.1 uncultured Clostridia bacterium | reverse complement strand
TCGCCCTGACGGCCGGAACGGCCGCGGAGCTGATTGTCGATGCGGCGGGATTCGTGCCGCTCGGTGCCCACGATGTAAAGCCCGCCTGCCTCGCGCACGCGGTCGGCCTCCTCGGCGATCTCATCCTTATATTTATCCTCCAGCGCGGTGAACGTGGCGCGCGCCTCGAGAATTTCTTCGTTGTCGGTTTCGGCAAAGCCGGTCGCCTCGGCAATGAGCTCTTCGCTGTAGCCCTTGCGGCGCATTTCGCTCTTGGCCAGAAATTCCGCGTTGCCGCCGAGCATGATGTCGGTGCCGCGGCCGGCCATGTTGGTGGCGATGGTCACCGCGCCGAACTTACCGGCCTGCGCGATGATCTCGGCCTCTTTTTCATGGAACTTGGCGTTGAGCACTTCATGCTTGATGCCGCGCTTTTTGAGCAGGGCGCTGAGGATCTCGGATTTTTCAATGGAGATGGTACCGACCAGCACGGGCTGCCCCTTGGCGTGGCATTCCTCGATCTGGTCGAGGATGGCGCGGAATTTGATCGGCTCGGTCTTGTAGATGACGTCCGGATGATCCACGCGCGCCATGGGTTTGTTGGTGGGGATCTCGACGACGTCGAGGCTGTAGATCTCCTGGAATTCGACGCTTTCGGTCTTGGCCGTACCGGTCATGCCGGACAGCTTGTCGAACATGCGGAAATAATTCTGGAACGTGATGGTGGCCAGCGTTTTGCTTTCGTGCTCGACCTTCACGCCCTCCTTGGCTTCGATGGCCTGATGCAGCCCCTCGTTGTAGCGGCGGCCGAGCATGATGCGGCCGGTGAATTCATCGACGATGAGCACCTTGCCGTCCTTCACCACGTAGTCGATGTCGCGGCGCATGACGCCGTTGGCCTTGATGGCCTGATTGATGTGGTGCTGCAGCGTGAGGTTGCCGCCGTCCATCAGGTTTTCGACGTTGAAATAGCGTTCGGCCTTTTCCACGCCGCTCTTGGTCAGCGTAGCGGTGCGGGCCTTTTCATCCACGATATAATCGCCGTCGCCCACGCTCTCGTTTTCCTGCTTGCTGTCGAGCTCGCGCACGCGGGTGACGGAAAGCGTTTTGGCAAAGCGGTCGGCCAGCTCATAAAGCTGGGTGGAGGCCTCGCCCTGACCGGAAATGATCAGCGGCGTTCTCGCTTCGTCGATGAGGATGGAGTCGACCTCGTCGACGATGGCAAAGCTGTGGCCGCGCTGCACGCGCTGTTCTTTATACATGACCATGTTGTCGCGCAGGTAGTCGAAGCCCATTTCGTTGTTGGTGCCGTAGGTGATGTCGGCGTTGTAGGCCGCGCGGCGTTCCTCGTTGGTGCAGGCGTGCACGATCAGCCCCACGGTCAGCCCCATGAAACGGTAGACCTTGCCCATCCATTCCGAGTCGCGGCGGGCGAGGTAATCGTTGACGGTGACGATGTGAACGCCCTTGCCCGCCAGCGCGTTGAGGTAGGCGGGAAGCGTGGCCACAAGGGTCTTGCCTTCACCGGTCTTCATTTCGGCGATGCGCCCCTGATGCAGCACGATGCCGCCGAGGATCTGCACCGGGTAATGCTTGAGCTTGAGCACGCGCCACGACGCCTCGCGGCAGGCGGCGAACGCCTCGGGCAGAATGTCGTCGAGGGTCTCGCCGTTGGCCAGACGCTCTTTGAATTCGGGCGTTTTGGCCTGCAGCTCGCTGTCGCTGAGTTTGGCATATTCTTCTTCCAGCGCCAGCACCTTATCTTTGAGGGGCGTGATGCGCTTGATCTCTTTTTTGGAATAATCCCCGAAAAGCTTTTTGAAAAATGACATGGATCTACCTTCCTTTGCTGATAATTACGCCTTATGAAATTATATTATAACGCAACGGCGCAAAAAAAGAAAGCCCCAATAATATTATTTTCAACTTAAACTGAAATCCCGGCGGCAAAAGCCTTATCTTGTGGCCGGGCAGAGGCGGCGGCGCAAGATGTGGGCAGCGCGGAATTTCAGCAAAAAAAGGTTGACAGAAGCGGCAATTCTGTTATATAATACCCATTCGTAAGGTCTAAAGTGGGGTATAAGCCTCTGCCGCTTTTTTCCGCATTAGATTCATAATTCTACCTTGATGGGAGGTTACGCACGTGAAAAGAACTTATCAGCCCAAAAAACGTCATCGCAAGATGGAGCACGGTTTCCGCAAGAGAATGGCGGACAGAAACGGCCGCAAGGTTCTCGCCCGCCGCAGAGCGAAGGGCAGGAAGCAACTTTCCTATTGAGCCCTCGCTGCTCAATCGAACGGTTATGGCTGACAGGATCACGACCTTAAATCGCAATACGGACTTTCGCCGCACCTACGGGCGCGGCAAGGTGTTCACCCACCCTGCACTGGTTTCCTATGTGGTCAAAAACCGTGCGGGCATTTGTCGTGTCGGCATCACCACGAGCAAAAAAATCGGCAACGCCGTGGAGCGCAACCGTTCGCGCCGAATCATTCGGGCCGCCTACCGAGCCGCCGCGCCGCAGGTGCCCGAATCATTCGGGCCGCCTACCGAGCCGCCGCGCCGCAGGTGC
>CAMJHI010000287.1 GCA_946405475.1 uncultured Clostridia bacterium | reverse complement strand
TCAGGACGGAACGCTATCCGTACCCGTATTCGGAATTCAATGATTACGAGGTCGAAACCGTCAACCACCACGTGCCGTTTGAGCTGTATCCGACCGATCTGCCGAAGGATCATCTGTATTATTTCGCCTACAATTCCTTCGGCAATCATATCGATCTGGTGGACGAGCTGTACGCCTTCATCCAGATGGTCAAGGCGCAGACGGGGCATGACAAGGTCAACCTCGTGCCCCTGAGTCAGGGCTCCACGTTCGTCAGCGCCATGCTTGAATACTACCCGCAGGTGGTGGACGAGCTGCACAAGGTCTTCTTCGTCGTGCCCGCGCTCAGCGGCTCCATCATCATCGGCGACGTGTTCAACGACCGCGTCAACTTTTTGAACAAGGATTACCTTTACAACGGCTTTTTCGACGAAATGGGTCTGCTCGATGAGCACACCGCCCGCCTCATCGAGATCGCGCTGCGCATCCTGCCCGACGAAGTCGTGATGAAAACGGTTCAGGCAGGGGTAAAACGCCTGGTGGAAAGCGTGCTGACCAGAAGCACCAGCATGTGGACGCTCTGCCCGCCCGAGGATTATCCCACGGCGGCCGAAAAATATCTTGCCGCGCCGGAACTGGCCAACCTCAAGGCGCAGACCGACCGGTACTATCAGGTGCAGCTCCATCACCGGGCCAACATTCAGAATCTTGTCGATCACGGCGTTCAGGTGTTTGATCTGGTCGAATACAACTGGCCGGTCATCAACGTTTCCGAACGCTGGAACACCATGAACGGCGATTACATCATCCACACCACGTCCACCTCGATGGGCGCGACCTTTGCCAACGTCGGCGAAACGCTGCCCGACGGCTACGTGCAGCAGAACACGCACTGCACCGACCCGACGCACAACCACATTTCGCCCGAGCGCGTGGTTGACGCGTCCACCGGTCTGCTGCCCGACACGACCTTCTATTTCTACGGCAATCGCCACGATCTCACCCAGCACAACGACGTCATCCTCAAGCTCGCTATGCAGGAGATCGCCAACGACGACATCAAGGACGTCTATTCTTCCCCGGATTTCCCGCAGTTCCTCTACGGCCGCAACGTCAGTGAGCTGCTGCCGCTGATGAACACCGCCCGGTCGCTCGATCAGGCGAAGATGAGCGCCAATGAGCGGGATCAGCTCAACGCCGCGCTCGACAAAGCGCAGCGCACGCTTGACAACAATCTGGCGACCGGCGATGAGCTCAAGGCCAGCGAAGCCGAGCTGCGCGACGTTCTCGTTAAGCTTGGTGCGGCTCAACCCCTGCCCGTCGAAAAGGATCCCACGATCCTGCGCGCGGTCAGCCTGTATCTCTACGATCACTACGGCACGAACGGCTTCTCCGAGATCCCCGACCTTGCGCTGAAGAACCTTTTCACGCCCGTTCTGAAGCTGTTCCAATAAGCACAGAGTATAACAAAAAGGCCTCCCGCTCATGCGGGAGGCCTTTTTGTGTCATAGATCAGTATTTGAATTTGCTGTAAGAAATGTGCGTGGTGCCGGTCGCCTTGGCGGTGCCGATCGAGCCGGTGTCAATGGTCATCTTGATGTTGTATTCCACTTTAAGGGAAATCAGGTGGCCGGTGGCCGGGTCGATGGTGGCGGTGACTTTGGCGTTGCTGTAGCTTTCATCGATCGAGGCCTTTTTGAAGGTGCCGCCGATGGCGCTGTAAACAACGGGGCCGGTCTTGTGGTCGTAATAATCCTTGTCTTCGTTGCCCACGCAGATGCCGCACTTGTCAATGGGGGTGCTGGCTTTGGTGGAACTGGCGGAGCCCTTCGTGGCGCCATCCTTGACGCTGAGCGTGACGATGACCTTGCCGTCGGATTCCTTGAAGGCGGCGCTGGTGATGTCGGCGGCGGTCAGCGTGCTCTTGCGCAGGTATTTATGCTGCTCGTCGCTGGCCCACTGGCCTTTGCTCACGTCGATGGTGTATTTGTTGTCGGCGCCGATGCCCATGAATTTGTAGACAAGGCCCTTGAAGGTCTGGAAGGCAACGCCGGCGTCGAGCTTTTCGTTGTCGGTCACGCGTTCCTTGTGGTAGCCGACCTGCTTGGCGTAAGCGTCGTTGATGGTGTCGTTGTAGAGCTTGAGCACGCCTGCCTGATCGGCCGGTTTGGCGATCCCGGCGGCTTCGGTCGTGGTTTCATCGGCAGCGGAGGTTTCTTCCGCGGCCGACGTTTCCTCGACGGCGGAGGTTTCTTCCGCAGCGGTTTCGGATTCGTCTTCGGCCGAGGTTTCTTCCACCGGCTCGGCGGCTGTGGTTTCAACGACCTCGGCAACGGTCGTTTCGTCGGGGGCTGCGGTGGTTTCTTCCGGTTCTTTACTGCCGCAGGCGGCGAAGCCGATGATCAGGCAGCCGGCCAGCAGCGCGGAAAGAATCGCTTTCATGGTTTTCATCGGAAATCTCTCCCTTCATATTGTAACGCCTGTGGCGTTAAGTTACTTTTTGTAATACTTTTTGACGTTGACAAGGTGTTCCTGATACGTGACAGCATAATAGAAATTCATGTCCTCGTCGGTGAC
>CAMJHI010000286.1 GCA_946405475.1 uncultured Clostridia bacterium | reverse complement strand
TATCCGTAGGGCAAGCATTCATGCTTGCCGCGGGCGAAGAAGACTGCTTCGTCTGCGAGCAAACGATCGGTTAAATAAAAATACGATCGGAGCGCAGCGACCCTTCATTTCGCCTTTCGCATTGAAAAACTATCGGCTATCCGCTATCCGCTATCAGCTTAATTCCGCCTTGAAATCAAACGGCTGACTTGCAATAGGGTTTCAGGCAGCACTGATCGCACTTTGGCTTTTGTGCGCGGCACACGGCGCGGCCGTGCAGCACGCAGCGGTGGCAGAAATCGTTGCTTTCTTTGGGCGGCAGCAGCTTTTTCAGCGCCATTTCCACCTTGTAGGGGTCCTTGGTGTCCACCAGCCCGAGGCGGTTTGAAATGCGGATCAGGTGCGTGTCGGCCACCACGGCGGGCTTGCGGTAAACGTCGCCGCAGATCAGGTTGGCCGTTTTGCGCCCCACGCCGGGCAGGCGCACGAGATCGTCGATGTTGTCGGGCACCACGCCGCCGAATTCGTCGAGCAGCATCTGCGCCATGGCGATAATGTCCCGCGCCTTGGTGTGATAAAACCCGCACGGGCGCACGATCTCCTCCACGTCGCTGAGCTTCGCGTTGGCGTAATCCTCCAGCGTGGGGTATTTGGCGAACAGCTTGGGCGTGACCAGGTTCACGCGCGCGTCGGTGCATTGCGCGGACAGCCGCGTGGCAATGATGAGCTGCACCGGATCGGCCGCGTCGAGCGAGCAGATGGCGTCGGGATATTCCTTTTTGAGCAGATCAACGGCGTAATCCGCAATGTCGCTTTTTCTCATGTTTGTGATCCCCTGTGAATAATTTGACGGTTTCAGCGCAGGATAAACAAGGCAGGCGTTCAACAAAATAACCTGCCGGAAGGAAAGACGCTATGATGAGCAAGAAAAAAGAAAAGAAGCCGGGTCCGAACCCGAACGGTGCGCAGCAGCCCGCCACGGAGGAAAACCCCAACGGCAAAGACCTTTACGACAACGATATGCACAACGAAACAGTCCGCAACGGCTGAATGGAGCGATAAGCTCCGTACATAAAAATTCGGAATTCGCAATTCGCAATTCGGAATTGAAATATAATTCGGAGCGGAGCGACCCACAATTCCGCACTCCGCATTCCGAATTTCGAATTAGAATTTACTTCTTCAAATTGACCCCGAACTTATACACGGTGCGGGAAACGAATTCCTCGCCCGCCTGATACGTGCACTGCGGGAAATTGTCGTGATTGGGCGCGTCGGGGTAGACCTGGGTTTCCAGGCAGAAACCGGCGTGCTTCGTCATGGGGCAGCCGCTCTTGCCTTTTTTGCCGTCAAGGAAGTTGCCGGTGTAAAGCTGAACGCCGGGGCGGTCGGTGGTCATGCTCAGGGTGCGGCCGCTCTTGGGTTCAAACGCGCGCGCCTTCACGCCGCTGCCCGGATTGAGGCAGAAGTTGTGGTCATAGCCCTTGCAGTTGATGAGCTGGTCGTAATCCGCACCGATGTCGCGCCCGATGGGCTTGGGCTTGCGGAAATCGAACGGCGTGCTTTCCACAGGGCGGATCTCGCCCGTGGGAATGCTGTTGGGCTCGGTGGGGGTGAAGGCGTCGGCGTCGATCATCAGCTCATGGCCGAGCACGTCGCCGCTGTTGCAGCCGCCGAGGTTAAAATAGGCGTGGTTGGTCAGGTTGATGAGCGTGGCCTTGTCGGACACGGCGCGGTAGTCGATGACCACCTCGTTTTCGTCGGTGAAGGTGTAGGTTACCGTGGCCGTCACCGTGCCGGGGAAGCCGAAGGTGCCGTCGGGCGACGTGAACGTGAAGGCGACCGCGTCGTCGCCGATGATTTCGGCGTCAAACACCGCGTGCGAAAATTCGCCGTTGCTGTGCAGGCTCTTGGTGCCGGCTTCGTTCTGCACCACCTGAAATGCTTCGCCGTTGATGGTGAAGCGGCCGTTTGCAATGCGGTTGGCGAAGCGGCCGACAAACTGCCCCTGATAATTGGAGCGGTTGAGGTGGCCGTCCATGTCGTCAAAGCCGAGCAGCACGTCCTGATAAACGCCGTCGCGGTCCGGCACGAAGCAGGACAGCCACGTTGCGCCATAGGTGAGCAGCTCAATGAAGCTGCCGCCTTTGTTTTTGATGGTGAATTTGGTCACTTCTTTGCCGTCGGCCGCAAAACCGAACAGACTTTGTTGAATGCTCATGGTGAAAACCCCCAGACAAATTATGAATTAGGAATTAGGAATTAGGAATTGATTTTAGAGTTATGATTTCACGGCGCGAAAGATCATGACGCACGAGCGGCGAAACGGCTCAATAAACGTCAGACTCAATATAATCCACGCCGAGGGAGCGGCAGAAGCGCAGCTCTTCTTCGGTGTTGGCGGTCCACACGGCGACCTCGAGCCCGCGGGCGTGGAACGCGTCGCGCATGTTTTCGGTCAGCGCGCCGAAATAAGCGTCGATGGAAAAGCCCAGCTCAAGGCACAGTTCGGCGTCGGCCCGCTGCCGCTCGTCGCCGTAGGTGAGCATGATGCCAAGCGTCGGGAACTGCTCATGCGCGCGGATGAGGT
>CAMJHI010000285.1 GCA_946405475.1 uncultured Clostridia bacterium | reverse complement strand
TTATGGAACATTCACGCCTTGGCATCCCGGTCATCTTCACCGGCGAAGCACTGCACGGCATCTGCGGCGTGCGGGGCACGATCCTGCCCGCGCCCACCGGCTTAGCCGCCACGTTTGATACCGATCTGGCTTACGATTACGGCCGCGTGGTCGGTACCGAGGCGCGCGCGCTCGGCATTTACGAGGTGCTTTGCCCCAATCTCGACGTGGTCAGAGAACCCCGCTGGGGGCGCACGGAAGAGACCTTCGGCGAGGACAGTTTTCTTGCCGCCGAAATGGGCGCGCAGGTGGTCAAGGGCCATCAGAACGGCGATATTTCCCGCCCCGACGCAGTCATTTCCGAGCCGAAGCACTTTTGCGTGCACGGTATCCCCGAAACCGGCCGCAACTGCAGCACGGCGCGCGTCGGCATCCGCGAGGTCGAAAGCGTCTATCTGCCCGTGTTTGAAAAAGCGATCAAGGACGGCGGCGCTTATGACGTGATGATCTGCTACAACTCGATCGACAGCGAGGTCGTCATCGCATCGAGCCATTATCTCAAGGACGTGCTGAAAGATCGGCTCGGGCTCAAGGGCATCTGCCGCTCCGACTGGGGCGCGCTGCGCCGCATCCACAAGACCCACAAGCTGGCGAACAGCCCGAAGGAAGCCATTTATCTGGCCAAAAAGAACGGGCTGGATTGTCAGGGCGGCAGTGAATACGCGAACAAGCTGTGGGTGGATTCCATCGTGGAATTGATCGAAGAGGGCAGGCTGAGCGAAGCAGAGATCGACGAATCCTGCCGCCGTGTGCTCAAACTCAAATTCCTGCTCGGTCTGTTCGAGCATCCCTTCACCGATGAAGACGCGTGGAAGTCCGTCATCAACGCCCCGGCTCATCTTGAAAAGGCGCTGGAGGTGGCGCAGAAATCCGCTACGCTCCTCAAAAACAACGGCATTCTGCCGCTGGATTTCAACCAATACAAAAAGGTGGCGCTTGTCGGCCCCGCCTCCAACAAGACCCATCTGGGCGGTTACTGCACCGAACCGACGGATCGTTACCTTGATTCCATTCTGGACGTGC
Source organism: uncultured Clostridia bacterium (assembly GCA_946405475.1). GTDB lineage: Bacteria > Bacillota > Clostridia > Oscillospirales > Acutalibacteraceae > UBA8612. The sequence goes on along the minus strand of CAMJHI010000285.1, from coordinate 1,541 downwards.
TGCGCCGCGAATACCCGGCCGTTGAATTTGTGCAGTGCGACGGCTGCTCCATCAGCAAAGAGAACGTGAAGCTGGAACTGAGCGACCAACGCCATCTGGTCGATCAGGCGGCCGACGTATTTGATGAAACCGACCGCGCCGTCGAGCTGGCAAAGGACAGCGACCTGATCCTGTTCTGCGGCGGCGATGACGGCCAGACCAGCGGCGAGGGGCGCGACCGCGCAGATCTTTCGCTCAGCGGCAGGCAGTCCAAGCTGTTCAACCGTCTGGCCGAATTGGGCAAGCCCCTTGTCACGGTGCTCGTCCACGGCCGTCCGCTGGTGATCACCGAAGAAGCCGAAAAGTCCGACGCGGTGCTTTCCTTCTGGTTCTGCGGCGAGCAGGGTTCGCAGGCCATCTGCGACGCGCTCACCGGACGCATCAACCCAGCCGGGCGGCTGCCGTTTTCCCTGCCGCGCGCCAGCGGCATGATCCCGTGCTATTACTGCATGCTCCCGGGCCGGAGCAACGATTATTACGAGGGTGACGGCTCGGCGCTGTTTGAGTTCGGCTTCGGTCTGAGCTACACCTCGTTTGATTACACCGACATGACCGTGACCAGAACCGGCGACGCGAGCGCCGAGGTGACGGTCACTGTCAAAAACACCGGCGACCGCGCGGGCGACGAGGTCGTGCAGATCTACGTGGAGGACTGCGAAAGCTCCGTCGTCACGCCGGACGTGCTGCTCAAGGGCTTTAAGCGAGTCAGCCTGCAGCCCGGCGAAGAAAAAACCGTTACGATCCATCTTGATGAACGCGCCTTCCGCCTGATGAACGCCAAATATGAGTGGGTGGTCGAGCCGGGCACGTTCCGTGTCCACGCCGGCGCTTCCTCCCGCGACCTGCGCCTGAGTCGCGAGCTTGTGCTGTAACAAACGTCCTGAATAAAACCCCGCGCAGCGATCCATGATTGACCGCTGTGCGGGGTTTTCTCATGCGAAACTGCCGCGTGAAAGGAGGGCTATTCCAGACAAAGCCGGATCAGGTCGTTCACGTCGGCGGTGGCGAGGCATTCCACGGTGTCGGACGCGCCGTAATAGAACTTGACTTCACCGCTGTCCTCCAAAATCATGCCGCCGGGGAACACCACGCTTTTGCGAAAGCCGTCTTCCTCTTCAAAATCGCGGTCGCAGAACAGGATCGGCTCGTCATATCGGCCGATCACCTTGCTCGGATTGTCCAGGTCGAGCAGCATGATCCCGGCGGTGTAGCTTTTCTGCCACCTCGTTTCCCAGCCGTTTTTGCCGCGTTCCGGGTCGAGCGAGACCGCGTGGAACGCGGTGAGCCAGCCCTTTTCGGTCTTGATGGGCGGCGCGGCGGGGCCGATTTTGTCGTTGGCAAAGGGCACGTCCTCCACGCCCATGACCAGCTTGTGGTTGCCCCAGAAGCGCAGGTCGGGCGATTGGCCGAACCAGACGTCGAACCGGTCGCGGTGGCGGCGGGAGTAAACCGGCATGGGGCGTTCCAGCCGGGTGTAAAGCCCGCCGATCTTTTCGGGGAAC
>CAMJHI010000284.1 GCA_946405475.1 uncultured Clostridia bacterium | reverse complement strand
CCGATGCGCGGGTCCAGGCACACGCCCTCAATGATCTGCTTGGCGTCAAGACCGTGAACCCCGGCGTAGGTGTCAAGCTCGTTGAAAAACGAAACGCGCAGCGCGAGGTAGGTGTTGGCAAACAGCTTCACCGCCTCGGCCTCGGTCGCGTTGGTGAGCAGGACGGGCACGTCCTTTTTTTCGGCGCCTTCCTGCAGCAGCCCGGCGAACACTTCGGCGCGCTGCTTCATGGTTTCGTCGGCCAGATCCGCCCCGACAATGATGCGGGAGGGATATAAATTGTCATACAGCGCCTTGCCCTCGCGCAAAAATTCGGGGGAGAACATGATGTTGTAAAAATCGTACTTTTCTTTGACGGATTCCACAAAGCCGACCGGAACGGTGGATTTGATCACTACCGTCGCGCCGGAGCCGAGTTGGATGACCTTCTGGATCACGTCTTCCACAGAGGACGTGTCAAAATAATTCTGCCGCGAGTCATAGTTGGTGGGGGTGGAAACGATCACAAATTCCGCTCCGTCAAACGCCGCCTCCCAATCGTCCGTGGCGGTCAGGTCAAGCGTTTTGTTTTTTAAGTAGTCCTCCAGCTCCGCGTCCACCAGGGGAGAGATGCGGTTGTTGATTTTTTCGATTCTGTCGCGGTCAATGTCGAACGCCGCCACCTCGTGGCGCTGCGCGAGCAGCACGGCGTTGGACAGCCCGACGTAGCCGATACCGGCAATGGCAATTTTCATGACGTTACCTCGCTGACTGTTCTCGATGTTGCAACTGGTTTTTGAACAGCTTCGATCCGGCCAAAGCCCGACCGAAACATTATCATTATTATAACACGCTTTTGCCGAAAAAGAAAGATTTAGCCTTAAAAAATCTGAAATACCACGCGGTCAATGCGGTCGACGCCTGCTATTCAGCCAACCGGTGAGCTTTTATTTCGAATGATTTGTCAATGAGGGCGCAAGGAAATCACTTGCGGGTCAAAAAATGCCTGTAAAGGCGTACTGCTTTTCAGACAAACCGGCCTTTGCCGAAAAAATGATAATAAAATTTGCATTTTTTTTGAATCTGTGTTATGATGCTTTCATAATGGCGGATTAGTCCCTTTGTAATCCTTCTGAAAGGTTTGAACCAAACATGTTCCGTAACGAGATCCAACCGTTTGAAAACCGCGTCTGGCTCTCTTCCCCCACCATGCACGGGGAGGAGCTGGACTACATGCAGCAGGCCTATCACACCAACTGGATGTCGACGGTCGGCGCGAATATTGACAGCATTGAACAGGAAATCGCCGGTTTTATCGGCGTTGAGCGCGCGGTCGGTCTGGCCACCGGCACGGCGGCGCTGCACCTGTGCGTGAAGCTGGTGGGCGTCGGCCCCGGCGTGCAGGTCGCCTGCTCCGATATGACCTTCAGCGCAACCGTCAACCCGGTCGTTTACGAGGGCGGCGAGCCGGTGTTTATCGACACCGAGCGCGACACCTGGAACATGGACCCGGAATCACTTTGTAAAGCATTTGAACTTTACCCCTCTATCAAGGCGGTCGTGAGCGCCAACCTCTACGGAACGCCCGCCAAACTCGACGAGATCCGCGCAATTTGCGAGGAACACGGCGCCGTTCTGATCGAAGACGCCGCCGAATCGCTCGGCGCGACCTACCGGGGCCGCCAGACCGGCAGCTTCGGACGGTTCAATGCCATTTCGTTCAACGGCAACAAGATCATCACGGGCTCGGCCGGCGGCATGCTGCTCACCGATGACGAGCAGGCGGCGCAGCGGGTGCGCAAATGGTCCACGCAGTCGCGTGACGCGGCGCCCTGGTATCAGCACAGCGAGCTGGGCTACAATTACCGCATCAGCAACGTCATTGCCGGCGTGGTGCGCGGCCAGTTCCCGCATTTGCAGGAGCACATCGCGCAGAAAAAAGCGATTTATGAACGCTACCGCGACGGGCTGAAGGATCTGCCCGTGCGCATGAACCCGTTTGACGAACAGAACAGCGTGCCCAATTTCTGGCTGAGCTGCCTGCTCATCGACGAGGAGGCCATGTGCGAACAGACCAGAAGCGACCTGACGGCTTCCTACATTCCGACGGCTGGCAAATCGTGTCCGACCGAAATCCTCGAAACGCTGGCTGCCAACAACGCGGAAGGCCGGCCGATCTGGAAGCCGATGCACCTGCAGCCGATCTACCGTGACAATCCGTTCGTGAAGGCTTGCGAACAGAGTGCGGGGGAGGATATTTTCCGCCGCGGTCTGTGTCTGCCCAGCGACAACAAAATGACCCCCGCGCAGCAGGATAAGATCATTGAGATCATCAAAGCCTGCTTCATGTAAGAGTAAAGAAAAAGAAAATAAGGACGGAAAAGAGGATGGTTATGGGCGAAAATTTCATTGGTTTACGATTTGAACCCCATGAGGGCGGCACCTGCCAGCGGTGCGGCAACACCTATGACGAGCTGCTGACCGCGCTGATGACCACGGACGGCGTCACAAAATCAACTGTTTTCTGCCGTGATTGCTGCGACGCCCTGCAGCGCAGTGTGGATCGAAAGAACGCCGAGCTGGCGGCCGCTGCCGAAGCTGAACCCGAAGTCGAAGCTGAGCCCGAAACCGAAGCCGAGCCGGAAGTCGAAGCCGA
>CAMJHI010000283.1 GCA_946405475.1 uncultured Clostridia bacterium | reverse complement strand
GACGCGCTTTACGCCGACCTCGGCGACGAGGCGCAGACCTCGGCGCTGGCGGAGGCCGCGGCCGACGCCGACATCCTCGTCCTCAACGCATCCGTGCAGTCCTACGGCCACATCGAGGACTTTGAACCAGCCGAATTCGACCGCATGGTGCGCACCAAAACGGGCTGCGCCGCCGTGGAGGAAGCCTATAAGGGCTCGATCATGGTCGGGCGGTTCCCGAGCTGCGTGCTCAACCTGACCATGCCTTATTCGTTCGTTGATGTCAACGTGCATCCCGCCAAGACCGAGGTGCGCTTTGCCAACGAAAAAGAAGTGTTCGGCGCCGTTTACAACGCCGTGAAAACCGCGCTGGGTCAGCAGGCGCAGGCGAGCGCCGCGCCGTTTCACAAGCCGGCGGTGAGCAACGCCGTCATGAAAGACTTTTTCGCCAACATCCCGGCCAGACAGTTCCGCATGGAACAGACCGAGCTGAAGCCGACGTTTCCGGCCGAGCCGGTCAGACCGGCGTCGCGTCAGGCCGCGCCCTTCCTCGATCTGGTCGTGGAGGATGAAACGGCCGCGCCCTACCGCACCGGGCGGGAGGAGGACGAACCCTCCGTGCTCCCGCGCGTTCTGCCGCAGCCGACGGCCGAAGAGAAAGCGCCGCAGAACGAAACACAAGCAGAACCCGCCGTTTCCGTCACCACCGAAGATACCGACGAGGTGTTCTACCTCGGCGAAGCGTTTCGCACTTATCTGATCGCGCAGTGCGGCGATGAACTGCTTTTACTCGACAAGCACGCCGCGCACGAGCGGCTGCTTTATGAACAGTTCAAACAGCAGCACGGCGAGCGGCCGACGCAGCTTCTCATGCTGCCGCTGACGGTCAGGCTCAGCCGCGGGGAATACGAGGCGGTGCTCGAGCACGCCGACCTGCTGTCCGACGCGGGCTTTGCCGTGGCGGATTTCGGCGACGGCACCGTGACTGTCAGCGAATATCCCGCCCTGCTGCAGGGCGCCGACATCGCCGAACAGATCGTGGAGATCGCCGGTTATCTGGCCGATCATGCCCGTGAGGTCACCACGCAGAAGCTGGATTGGATCTATCATTCCGCCGCCTGCCGCGCCGCCGTCAAGGCGGGGGATTTCACCGACCGGAACGAGGCGGAGGCCTTTGTCAGAAAAGTACTGTCCATGCCCGATATCCGCACCTGCCCGCACGGGCGGCCGGTGATCGCCAAGCTCACCCGCCATGAGATCGAAAAGCTGTTCGGGCGTGTGTAACGATATGAACGCAAAAAACGAGAATCCGAAAATTCCTGTGATCGCCGTGGTCGGCCCGACCGCCTCGGGCAAGACCGCGCTGGGCGTCGCGCTGTGCCGCCGCTTTGACGGCGAGGTGGTGTCGGCCGATTCCATGCAGATCTATCGCGGCATGGAAATCGCCGCCGCCGTGCCTTCCATGGAAGAACGGCAGGGGGTGCCGCATCACCTGATGCAGTTTCTCGACCCGACCGAACGCTACAGCGTGGCGGCCTACTGCAAAGACGCGGCCGCCTGCATCGCCGACATCCACGCGCGCGGCAAGGTGCCCGTGGTGGTGGGCGGCACGGGGCTTTACGTCAACGCCCTGCTCGATCACGTCGCCTTCACCGAGGCGGATACGGATCTGAGCCTGCGCGAGGAGCTGACCAAACGCCTCGAACAGGAAGGCGTGCAGCCGCTGCTCGACGAATTGCGCCGGGTCGATCCCGAGCGCGCGGCGCAGCTTCACGAAAACGATACCAAGCGCATCCTGCGTGCTTTGGAATTTTATTATCAGAACGGGATGACTATCACTGAACAAAACCGCCTGTCCCGCGCCGAGCCGTCGCCCTACCGCACGCTGATGCTCGGGCTGTTCGTGCGGGATCGCGCCGTGCTGTATGACCGCATCAACCGCCGCGTGGATCAGATGGCGGTCAGCGGTCTGCTGGAGGAAGCGCGGCGTTGCCTGAACGACCCCCGCGCCACGGCGGCGCAGGCGATCGGCCACAAAGAGCTCAAGCGCTTCTTTGTCGGCGAGGTGACCGAGCGGGAGGCGCTGGATCACTTAAAACAGCAAACAAGGCGTTATGCCAAACGGCAGCTCACCTGGTTCGGCCGGGATGAGCGGATCGTGCGGCTGTACATTGACGAATACAACGATCCTTCATCGCTCGCCGCGCGGGCGATCGGGCTTTGCGAACCGTTTTTGAAAGGGGAGGAGAACCGTGGATAAAGACACGAGGCAAAAAATCAGGCACATCGTCATTGTTGCCGTGGGCGTGTTCATCGCCGTCTATATGTGCTATCGCGTTTATTCGGTCTGCGTCGACAAGGTTCAGACGCAGCCGGCGATCGAGACCCGGCAGAACGACAGCCTGACCGTGCAGGGCTTTATCCTGCGGTCGGAGGAGTATGTGAACGTCGACAAAGGAAAAACGGTCGTTTCTCTGGCGCAGGGCGGCTCCAAGGTCACGGCGGGCAACCCGGTGGCCATGACCTTCTCTTCCGAAGAACAGGCGGCCGATTATCAGCTGCTGTGTAATGTGCGCAGCGAGATCGAGCGCTATGAAAAGCTGGCGGCCGTGTCGCCGGTTGCCAACATCGACACCAAGGGGCTGGATTCTTCCATCGACCGCGCGATCCTGTCTT
>CAMJHI010000282.1 GCA_946405475.1 uncultured Clostridia bacterium | reverse complement strand
TATTATAGCATCACCCCGCTCAAATGCAAGCAAAAACAATGCTGAATAATTTGTTAAATATCGGGCAACCTGTTCCTTTCGGGCAAAAGATGTGGTATAATCGGGAAAAATGAGAGGAGCCGACCTATGAAATATCTGATAGTCAACGCGGATGACTTCGGCATGTGCAACGCCGCCAACGAGGCCGTTTTTGATTTGTTCCGCAGCGGCCGCCTGTATTCGTCCACCATCATGATGCCCTGCCCCGCCGCCGAAGACGCGGTGCGCTTTTCGATCGAAAACCCGCAATACGCCATCGGCATCCACCTCACGCTCACCAGCGAATGGGGCACCTACCGCTGGTCGTCGCTCACGCGCGGCAAGAGCCTGGAGGAGCCGGACACCGGCTTTATGTGGAAGGAAAGCGACATCGTCGAAAAGAACGTCAAATATGACGAAGTCGAGCAGGAGCTCAAAGCGCAGATCAACAAGGCACTCATCATGGGCATGCGCCCCTCGCACGCCGACAACCACATGGGCTCGCTCTACGGTCACTACACCGGCCGCTTCGGCATGCTCAAGCTCGCCCTGAAGGTCTGCGGCCGCTATCAGCTCCCCTACCGCATGTTCCTGAAAACCGACCGCCGCCTGTGCCCCCGCGGCGTGCCCTACCCCGTGTTTTCCCTGCTGCCCATCTTTTCCAGACTGTGGAGCAAAAAGTATAACGTCATCCTGCCCGATTACATGATCTTCCCGGATTGGGACGTGCCCGGCATGCGCGACAGCTATGAAAAATACCGCGAGCACATTCTGAACATCTGGACGGATATCCCCGACGGCATCACCGAAACCTACGTGCACCCGTCGGTGGAATGTGACGAACTCAAATCCATCACCGCCCGCTGGCAGGACAGAGTGTGGGAATACAACCTCCTCAAAGACCCGGAAACCGAAAAATATCTGCTGTCCAAGGGCGTAAAAATGATCAGCTACCGCGACCTTGTGGAAATGAGAAAGAAAAAAAAATGATCCCCGAAAGGAGTCCCCGGCGCCATGACCGAACGCAAACGCTTCGTTTTTAAGGTGGGTACCTCCACCCTCACCTATTCCACCGGCAAAGTAAACCTGCGCCGCCTTCAGTATTTAGTGCGCACCCTGGCCGACCTGCACAACAGCGGCTGCGAGATCGCGCTGGTCACCTCCGGCGCCATCAGCGTTGGCGCGGGCAAGCTGGGGCTGGCCGAACGCCCGAGCTCCACCCCCGGCCGTCAGGCGGCCGCCTGCGTGGGGCAGTGCGAGCTGATGTTCATGTATGACAAATTCTTCAGCGAATTCGGCTGCACGGTCGGACAGCTGCTCATCACAAAGAGCGACATCGAAAACGACGAGCGCCGCGGCAATCTGGTGAACGCGTTTGAAAACCTGTTCCTCTACGGCGCCATTCCGATCATCAACGAAAACGATTCCGTTGCGGTGGATGAGATCGTTTACGGCGACAACGACAGCCTGTCCGCGCAGGTGGCCAAGCTGATCCACGCCGACAAGCTCATCATTCTCACCGACACCGACGGCCTGTTCGATAAAAACCCCGCGGATTATGCCGACGCACAGCTTCTGCCCGTGGTGAAAGAGATCACGGACGAAGTGCTTGAGCTTGCGGGCGGCAGCGGCACGAACCGCGGCACCGGCGGCATGGTCACCAAGCTCGCCGCCGCCAAGGACGCCACGACGCAGGGCATTGACACCTACATCATCAACGGCGCCAATCCCGAAGACATTTACCGGCTGGTCGACGGGCATCAGATCGGCACCCATTTTTGCGCAAAGGAGTAAATGACAATGGCACAAACGATCCTTGCTTTAGGCAAAAACGCAAAACAGGTTCGCGACCGGCTGGCCGCAGCCTCCTCCGCTGACAAAAACAAGGCGCTGGCCGCCATTGCCGACGCGCTGGAGGCCAACACGGCCGCCATTCAGGCCGCCAACGACCTCGACCTGCAAAACGGAAAAGCCAACGGCATGAGCCAATCGCTGCTCGACCGGCTGGCTCTGAGCGAAGAACGAATCCGCGGCATCGCCAACGGCGTGCGCGAAGTGATCGCCCTGCCCGACCCGGTGGGCGTGGTCGAAAAAGGCTCGGTTCGCCCGAACGGGCTGGCGATCGAAAGCGTGCGCGTGCCGCTGGGCACGATCGGCATGATCTATGAAGCAAGGCCGAACGTCACGGTCGACGCGGCGGTGCTTTGCCTCAAATCGGGCAACGCCGTGATCCTGCGCGGCGGCAAAGAGGCCATTCATTCCAACAAAGCGCTGGCGGATATCATGCGCGAAGCGATCGCTTCCGCCGGTATGCCGGCGGACTGCATCCAACTGGTCGAGGACACCTCGCACGAAGCGGCCGGCGAACTGATGCGGCTGAACGATTACATCGACGTGCTCATCCCGCGCGGCGGCGCCGGGCTGATCAACCGCGTGGTGGCCGACGCGACGGTGCCGGTGATCCAGACGGGCGTAGGAAACTGCCACGTTTACATTGACAAAACCGCCGATGAAGACATGGCGGTGAAGATCGTTTATAACGCCAAGACCTCGCGCCCCTCGGTGTGCAACGCCGCGGAAAGCCTTGTGGTGCACAAGGATATCGCCGCGAGCGTGCTGCCGAAAATCAAAGCGGCGCTGGATGAAAAGAA
>CAMJHI010000281.1 GCA_946405475.1 uncultured Clostridia bacterium | reverse complement strand
TGTCGATCTATTTCTCCATCCGCGCCATGCATCAGGAAACCTACAAATACGAATCGCTCGACAACGGCACGTATGAGCTGGTCAAATTCAGCAACCCGGGCAACATGACGCAATTGACGGTCGACTGCGTCGACGGCGACCCCGCCAAGCCGATCACCGTGCTGCACGAATACTTCCTCAATTGCGATGAAATGCTCACCGAGGTCACGCTCGGCAAGAGCATTACGCAGATCGACGGCAAATCGTTTTACAGCTGCTGGAAGCTGCAGAACATCCACGTCGACCCCGAAAACCCGGCTTACTGCGATATCGACGGTGTTCTGTTCACCAAGGACCTCAAAACCGTCGTCTGCTACCCGATCGACCATGACGAATATCTGCGCCAGGTCAAGGGCTACGACAAAGAACCGGAATGGTGGGGCGAGGATTACACCGAACAGTATATTGCCGATATCATGACCTACCGTCTGCCCGCCGAAACCGAAACGATCGGCATGCTTTCCTTTAACTACGCCGCGCTGGCCGACCTCTACATGCCGGAAGGCGTGAAAACCATCGAAACCTTGGCGTTTTTCCGCTGCTCGGCGCTGCGCAAGGTGACGACCTTCCGGCGCGACGCGGAATATGCTTCGCTGCCCGAGGGGCTTGAAAGCATCGGCTCCGACGCCTTCAGCTACGATCAGGCGCTGGAATATCTCTACATCCCCGCGTCCGTCACCTCCATCGGCCACCACGCGTTCTGGGATTCCGTTTATAAGGATAAAGATAACAACGTCCTGCGCGGTGTGACCGAGATCAACGTCGCGCTCGGCGAAGACGACTTTAAGCATAAAGTCGAAAAGGGCGACCAGTGGAGACCGGAATACGACTTTATGCTGTTCAAAAAGAAAGTCCCGGTGAATTATGCCGCGGAAAGGACGGATGGGAATGCAGCCTCTTGAGCTGTTCGTGCTGACGGATACCCATTATTATTCCAAAAAGAACTGGGTCGACGGCGACCCTTACGCCTTTCCCCCGGCGCGGGAGCAGTTGTTCCGCCGCGGCAGTGAAGAGATTCTGCGCGCGGTGTTCGAGGAGCTCTGCGTGCCCGGCGCACCCGAGCTCGTGCTCATCAGCGGCGATCTGACCAACAACGGCGAGATCACCTCGCATGAAGAAATCCGCGAAATGCTGCGCGAACTGGAAAAGCGCGGCAAGCGCGTGTTCGTCACCACCGCCACGCACGATTACCGCGGCGAGGGCAAGTCCTACGGCTTTGATAAAAACAACGATCGCGTCGACGTGCCCGCCTTTTTGCGCGACGATCTGCGCGAATTCTGGCGCGAATTCGGAATGGATAAGGCGATCAGCGTGCACGAGCCCACCATGTGCTACGCGGCAGAGCTCACGCCGGAATACCGCCTGCTTGCCCTCAACGACGATAAGGGCTACGACCACGCCGGGTTCACCGAGGAATGCTTCGCGTGGATTCAGCAGCAGGCGAAAGAAGCGCGGGAAAAGGGCCAGTTCCTCATCGCCATGACGCACCACCCCGTGCTCACGCCGTCGCCGCTCTACAAGCTCATCGCCCCGGGCGATCTGCTGGAAGAAGGCGAAACGCGCGCAAAGCAGTTTGCCGACATGGGCGTGCCGGTCATGTTCACCGGCCACAGCCATATCCACAACATCACCCGCATCGATTCCGAAGCGGGCAACGCGTTTTACGATGTGTCCACTTCGGCCACCGTCGGCTTCCCGCCCAATTACCGCCGCGTGCGCTTTGACCCGGACGGCGGCACGGTCGATATCAAGACGATCCGTGTGGATCACGTGCCGGGGCTCGACCTCGACGGCATGACCCTGACGAAGTACACCGAAAAGATGTTTCTCGGCGTCGTGACCGATATCCTCGACTCGGCCGAAAACGATTATGAAACCTTCATCACGCTCGCCAACGGCTTCAGCCTGCGCGAACCCAAGGCGCGCAAGCTCAAGCCCGTCATCCGCCCGGCGGCGAAGTGGCTCAATCACCTGACGTTCGGCAAGGTCTGGAAATGGACGCGCCGCCAGAACGGCGTACCGAAGGCCGAGATGAAGCCCCAGTGGGACCGTCTGGTCGTGCCCTTTGCCGTGACGCTTGCCGCCAACCTCTACCGCGGCGACGCCGATCTGCCCAAGGACGGCGTCGAATACCGCGTAGCGTCGGCCCTGTTCCGAAAGTTAGACCGGCTGTCCAAGCCCTTTGCCGACAAGCTGAAGGCCAAGGGGATCGAGAGCATCAGCGCCATTCTGCTGCCGCTGCTGCATAACGACGGCATCCCCGACGCGGATTACACCATCCGCCTGTAAACAGCCATAAAAAATCCGGCTTAGCCCAAACGGTTAAGTCGGATTTTTTTCGTTCAGTTGATCGTCAGCAGCAGCCAGTCGCCGCCGTTGAGTGTGATATTGGCCGCCGTGCCGTCTGTGTGCAGCGTTCCGTTCCCCGCCAGTTTTTTCACGGCTGTGCCCGGGGAAGAAAACCTGATTTCAGAACGCACCGCCGCATCCGGCCGGAACCGATCCGGCGAAAACCCGTCGTGCTCAACGCCGTCGTTGTTCATCACCAGCACCAGCCACCCGTCTCCGCTTCGGTTATAGGCTGCGAACAGCCGTTCGTCGAACCGGCAGGGGAGCATGCCGTCCAGCAGCCGGTCGGCTTCCTCGACCGTGACCGTGTTGGGGTGTTTTTTGGCAAACGCCGCGTC
>CAMJHI010000280.1 GCA_946405475.1 uncultured Clostridia bacterium | reverse complement strand
TTTGGCCTTGAGCCGAATGTCGCGGCTGGACGCGCCGACAAGGATCTCAAAGCTGCCGCTTTCCACGCACCAATCGTGGATGGCGGTGTTATAAAATGCAAAGGAGCGCTTGTCGAGCGTGAGGGTGATCTCGGTTTCTTCGCCCGCTTTCAGGAACACCTTTCGGAAGCCTTTGAGCTCCTTTTCCGGGCGGAAAATGGTGGATTCTTCATCCTTGACGTAAAGCTGCGCGATCTCGGCGCCGTCGACGTCGCCGACGTTTTTCACGGCAAAGGTCACGGTCAGCTCGTCGGCGTCGGTGATCTTCTTTTTGCTCAGCTTCAGTTTGCCGTACTCAAACTTCGTGTAGGATAAGCCGTAGCCGAACGGGAACAGCACCGGCTTGTCGGCGGTGTCATAATAACGGTAGCCGATGTAGATGCCTTCACGGTATTCGACCGTGGCGCGGCTGCCCGGGAAATTGCGGTAAGACGGATTGTCTTCCAGCGCAAGGGGATAGGTTTCGGCCAGCTTGCCGCTCGGGTTCACCTTACCGGCCAGAATGCGGGCCGCCGCGCTGCCGCCGGCCTGACCGCTGAGTATGGTGTGAAGCACGCCCTTCACGTCGTCGATCCACGGCATTTCGACCGGCGCGCCCCCGGCGAGAACGACCACAAGGTTCGAGTTGACCTCGGCCAGCGCCTTGACCAGACGGTTGTGCGTTTCGGGCAGCTTCAAGTGAGAGCGGTCATAGCCCTCGGACTCATATTCGGGCGTCAGCCCGACGAAGGCGATGACAACGTCCGCCTTGGCCGCGGCCGTTTTGGCCTGATCGATCAGCACGGCTTCGATCCCCTTGTCGTCATAACCCTTGGCGTAAGTCAGGTCAAAGCCGAGCTCCAGCAGGCTGTCATAAGCGTTGTCGATTTTGGTGGGGTTGATCTGCGAGCTGCCTGCGCCCTGATAACGCGGATCCTTCGCCATGGCGCCGACGACGCAGACTTTTTTGCTCTTGTCAAGCGGCAGGATGTCGCCGTCATTTTTCAGCAGCACCATCGATTCACAGGCGACCTTGCGGGCGGTCGCGTGGCATTGATCCATGTCGCAGGTGTGCGTCTGCTGCAAAGCGGGCTGAGATTTGATGATCAGATCGATCACGCGGTCGGCCGCCTTGTCGAGGTCGTCCTCGGTCAGCTCGCCGTTTTCCACCGCTTTGACGATGTTGCGGTCGTTGTAGCCGCCGGAAAACGGCATTTCAAGATCGTTGCCGTTTTTCACGCCGAGCGCGCGGACGTTCACCGCGCCCCAGTCGCTGACGACAAGCCCTTCAAAGCCCCATTCGTCACGCAGAACGTCGTTTTGCAGCCAGGCGTTTTCGGAGCAATGAACGCCGTTGAGGCGGTTGTAAGCGTTCATAACCGTCCACGGCTGCGCCGTTTTCACGGCGTATTCGTAAGCGGGCAGGTAGATTTCGCGCATCGTGCGTTCGTCAACCACAGAGCTGACGGTCATGCGGCGGGTCTCCTGACTGTTGGCGGCAAAGTGCTTGAGCGACGTGCCGACACCCTTGGACTGAACACCTTGAATGAAAGAGGCGGCCAGCCGACCCGCCAGAAACGGATCCTCGGAAAAGTATTCAAAGTTGCGGCCGCAAAGGGGAGAGCGCTTCATGTTCGCGCCGGGGCCGAGCACCACGCTGATCTGCTCCTTGAGTGCTTCATCGGCGATGGATTTGCCCATTTCTTTCAGCAAGTCAGGGTCCCAGGAGCAGGCGGTGGTCGCGGCGGTCGGGTAGCAAACGGCAGGGAAGCTGTTGCTTAAGCCGACGTTTTCCTTGCTCGCGCCCTGCTTGCGCAGCCCGTGCGGGCCGTCGCAGACCATGATCTGCTTCAGATCAAGCCCGGGAATGCTCTTTAAGTGCCAGAAATCCGCACCGGAGCAGAGAGCCGCCTTTTCTTCCAGAGTCAGTTTTTCCAATACGTCTGCGTGTTTGAGCATAAATCATTCTCCTTCAAAGAATTGTTCTTCCAAAGTTTTTTGGTCCGATGAGTCGAGCGCCTCGATCCCTTTGAGGCGTTTTTGAATGATGCGGTTTCGATCCTGCGCTTCGCCAAGTACCTTGCCGGCGTCCTCCACGCGTCTGCGGGCTTTTTCGAGCAGCTCGCCGAACTTGTCATACTGCGCTTTGGCAACGGCCAGCGTCTTGCGCACCTCGTTTGCTTTTTCATTGATGGCAATGGCCTTGAAGCCCATGGAGAGCGAGGAAAGCAGCGCCGTGATGGTGCTGGGCCCGGCGATCATGATGCTGTAATCGCTGCGAAGCTGCTCGGGCAGCCCGTCGGGTGAGGCGGCGATTTCGGCATATAGGCCTTCGGTCGGCAGGTACATGATCGCATAAGGCGTGGTCTGCGGCACGACAATATATTTGTTGATCTGCCTCGCTTCTTCTTTGACGCGGGCGGTCAGCGCCTTTTTGGCGGCGGCGACGCCCTCAAAATCGGCCTGCTCGCTTGCCTGACAGAGCCGGACGTAATCCTCCATCGGGAACTTTGAGTCGATCGGCAGATAGACCACCGAACCGTCTTCACTTGACGGGATCTTCACGGCAAATTCCACGCGTGCGGAGCTGTTGGCCAGCGGCGCGTAGTTTTTGACGTACATGCCGGGGATCGTCTGATCCAGCAGGTTTTCCAGCAGAATCTCCGCCCAGGTGCCGCGCGCCTTCACGTTGGTGAGCACCCGGTTGAGCGACGTGACGTT
>CAMJHI010000279.1 GCA_946405475.1 uncultured Clostridia bacterium | reverse complement strand
ACGAGCGTGACCATCCCGAACAGTGTCACGAGCATCGGCGATTCTGCGTTTTACAACTGCACCGGTCTGACGAGTATAACCGTTGATAAAAATAACAAAGTATATCATTCTTCCGGTGACTGTTTGATCGAGACCGCGAGAAAGGAGCTTTTGGCGGGTTGTAACAAGAGTGTGATCCCATCGGACGGCAGTGTCACGAGCATCGGCGATTCTGCCTTCTCCGGCTGCACCGGACTGACGAGTGTGACCATTTCCAATAGCGTTACGAGCATCGGCAGATTTGCGTTCCGTGGCTGCACCGGGCTGACGAGCGTGACCATCGGCAACAACGTCACGAGCATCGGCGATGATGCCTTCTTCGGCTGTGAAAACCTTGTATCTGTTGTTAAACCACAGCATATATCCGAAAGCGCTTTTGATGGGTCCGCATGGTATAAATCTAAACAAGATAATCAAAAAAAGAGCGGCTGCTACGTCGCCACCGCCGTTTACGGCTCCTATGACTGCCCCGAGGTGTGGACGCTGCGGCGGTTCCGCGACAACGCCCTGGCGCTGACGTGGTACGGCCGGTTGTTCATCGCCCTGTATTATGCGATCAGCCCCACGCTTGTGAAATGGTTCGGGCACACAAGCTGGTTCAACAAAATGTGGCGCGGCAGACTTGACCGCATGGTCAGCGCCCTGCAGGCCAAAGGATATGACGATACGCCTTATCAGGATATGGTGGAAAAGTGATTGCTCTGCTGTGAATAATAATGAAAAGGCTCCTGTGAACTGATACCGGTTCACAGGAGCTGTTTTGTTCGGCGATTATTGTATCTGATTGAAGCTGCTTCTGATCTCGTTCGCGTCGCCCGTCGCAAGATAAAACTCATATTCAAACGGCCGGAAGCTGGCAAACTCAAACGTATCCACGCAGGCGATGTAAGAGGTGGGGCCTTCGGCCGCGGGGTCGGCGGTTCGGCAGCCGCCGCGGTCAGCCACGCCCGCGAGGAACGTGCCGTGGTGCGGGGTGAAAAGCCCGATGCCGAAGCCGTCTGTGCCGCCGGCGGTGAACGCCGCCCAGTTTTCGCTTGAATTGAAATTCGGATACCCCGCGTCCGGCCAGAAAATGAGGTCGGGCACGGAAACGAGCCGACCGGTTTCATCGGGATAAATGAAATCGTTCAGCGGCTCGGCACAGTAAAACGCGGGCAGCTCCTGCGTTTTGACACAGCGGTCATAGCCCGAAAAATCCACGAACCGGCAGACCGTTTTCAGCACGCCGCCGTCGAGCGTGTAGGTCGCTTCCATGTAAGAGGGCGTGATGTGTGCATCGTCCAGCGCCCAGTCCATCGGCCGCGCTTTGACGGTAAGAGCCGTGTCGGTCAGCCGCACGTCCACGATCTTGCTTTTGCCGTTGAACTGGTTGCCGCCCTGCACGGGGTTATACGCCCAGCGGGTGCCCATATATTCACCGGCCTCGTAGCCTGCGCTGTTGGCCGAGCCGTAATACGATTGCTGCACCAGCCGCCCTGTGTCGTGGCAGTTGATGAGGTTCACGTTCCGGCTGAGCACCTTGCCGCCGGCTTTTTCTCCAGCGCGGGCGTCCAGCACGATTTTGCCGTTGCTGTTCACCACTTCCACGCCGGAATCAAGATCTTCCAGATAACTCAGCGCGCCGCCCCAGTCGAGGTTCGCGCCCGCTTTCAGCTTGTCGTTCTGAATGAAGATCTCCTTGTCGAGTACCTTGCGGTTGAACACCGAAAACGCGGTCGGCTCAAAATCGCCGCAATCGCCCGAAAGGGGCGTGAAGCGAAGCGACGTTGGCCGGATCGCTTTTTTCTTTTTTAGATAGCCGTCGGTAAAGCTGTAAAAGACGGCGCCGTCGCCGGGCTCAAGGAAGAATTCCTCTTCCGCCTCTTTGCCGTTTGACAGAAGGTAAGAGAATACGCCTTTCATATATCCGCCGCAGGTGTACCGCAGCCCGAAATAATTGAACGGCCTGACCCTGCCGCCGATCGCATAGGCGTTTTCGCCGGTTTCGGTCAGCGTGTAAGCGGAACCGTCAAGCGAAAAATCCTCATCCTGAAACGCGCGCAGACAGCTCATCGGCATCATCAGCACCCCCATCAGAACCGCCAGCCATAAGGCGAAAATTTTTCTGATCATGGTTATCCCTCATCCTCTGTCTTTTCCGTTTCCATCAGCCGTCCGTAATCGTTCCATTCCCCGAACATCCGACCGCGTTTGGTTTCTTCGATCAGATGCCGCAGCGCTTTTTCATATTGCTGCGGCAGATGCGTTTTGGTGAACGCGAGGTTGTACGCCCGCACGCGCTGATACAGCGGCGGGAACGCTTTGAATTTTGACCACGCCCGCGCCCGCTTCAATTCGGCCTCAATCGCCGGGTCGATGCGAAAGCTGCGCGGCCCCATGGCGGGCAGCACCGCGCGCCCCGCGTCGGTCATGAGCCCGAGCCGCTCCAGCCGCCGCACGCGTTCCTTGTTCAGCTCCGTCCACAGGCTGTTTTTGCGGCGCGGAGAAAACCGCTGCAGCATGACGCCGTTCACGCGCTGCTGGGTGCTGTCGATCCACCCGAAGCACAGCGCCTCCTCTACCGTGTCAAGGTACCACAGGCCGCCGTCGTCCCGCGGTCGGCCGCGCCGGACGGCCAGCCAGCATTCTTCTTCCGCCGTGCCGTGCGCCGCCAGCCACGCCCGGAAGTCCGCCCGGGTCGTGATGTTCAAAATGTTCTTCATGCTTTTATCGTCGGGGTTTTATTTCTCGTTCAGCTCACACAGATACTGCCACGACTGTTCGC
>CAMJHI010000278.1 GCA_946405475.1 uncultured Clostridia bacterium | reverse complement strand
ATAGCGTCCGCACAGATCCTCCGCAACAGCGAATACGGCAAGCTGAACCAGACGTTTTTCATGAGCAAACAGGCGGATATAATACTCCTGTTCCTCATCATACGTGTGCGTAAAGCGCAGGCAGCCGTCTTCGTCCGGCGAAAGCTTGAAATGCTCAAAGCCGCTGAAATGCGGATAATCACGCTCTGTGCCATGATCGAGCGGGCAGAGCGTCATTTCGTAGCTGCTCTCGGAGAAAGCGGCGTGCAGCCCCATGGGCTTGATGGCCACCGTCACTTCTTTACCAACAGGGAAAACCTTGGGAAAAATATCATAATCGTGCAGTTCAGTTTTCAAAAGAATCACTTCTCCTTTGCAAAGCCGGACGGAATATCCGAGCTGAAAATGTCATAAGGCAATTCCGTCAAATCGCCGCGGCGCAGCGATCTGCCGTTTTTTTCGGTGAATCTGACTTCCGCATAATCCTGAAAGGCAGGTGCGAGGAATTGCAGGTAGTAATGACTGCCCTCCTGAGCGAAAACAGCGATGAAATATGTGGTTCTTCCGGCCTCATCAAATTGATGCATGGTAATTTTCATGGCCGTCTTTTCTTTACTGAAATCGATCACCTGATCGAAAGTCTCATTTGTATAAGAATAAACGCCGTCTTTTTCCGTGATTTCACCGGCAACAGGCTTCGTGCCGTCTTTAATAAAAGCAAAAACCTGCTTTACATAATCGTCAGACGCAATGAGCAGCGAGAGATCAGAGGACGGGATGTTTTCGGCTTTTCCGCTTTTCACAAAGCTTTCATAGGCCGCCTCGAAGCCGTTGACAAACCAGTCGCCGTAATCCCTCAGCGCGGTTTTCTTCGCCCCGGAACAGCCAAACAAAGAGACGGTCAGCACAAAAGCAAGCAAAACCGCTGCCGTTTTTTGCAAAACTCTCATTGATTTCCTCCGTTACCCGAGCAGCGATGCGGCCGCTTTGTCAAGGTAAACCGTCACGTCCGCGTGCTGCTGCAAAACAGAAGCGGGAAGCCGTGGCGTGACTTCGCCCTCGATCATGCCCTTGACCGCCTGCGCCTTGCTTTCACCGGTGGCGACCAGAACGATCTGTTTGGAGCGCATGATCGAACCGATGCCCATGGTCATGGCATAATGCGGCATGGGCGCGTCATCAAAATAGATGGAGTTCGCGTCAATGGTGCTCTGCGTCAAAGCAACACGGAACGGTTCGTCGGTGAACGCGTCGGCCGGTTCATTAAAAGCAATGTGCCCGTTGCGGCCGATGCCGAGGAATTGCAGATCAATGCCGCCCGCGGCGCGGATGGCTTCGGCATAGCGACGGCTTTCCGCGTCATAATCGGCGGCGTTTCCGTCAAGGAAGTTGACGTTTTCTTTTTTAATATCAAGATATTGAAACAGATTCTGCCACATGAAGGTATAATAGCTGTTTTTGTTCTCTTTGGGCAGATCGCAGTATTCGTCGAGGTTAAAGGTCGTCACGTCGGCAAAGCTGACCTCACCGGCCTGAAACGCCTTGACGATGGCGGCGTAGGTCGGCAGCGGCGTGGCGCCGGTGGCAAGCCCCAGCACGCAGGACGGATGCGCCTTGACAAAGTCGACGTAATAGCGGCCAAGCTGCTCACCGATCTGAGCAGCGTTTTCAAGAGTGATGATTTTCATGTTGTTTCCCTGTCCTTTATTTGGAATGATTAAAAACAAACTCCGTATAAATGCGCTCCATTTCGCGCATGACGTTTTGCGACCCGTAAACCGACGAACGGTCTCTGGCGGCCTGCCCCATCGTCTGCCGCAGTTCTGGCTGCGCGGCGAGCTCGCCCAACGCCTTTGCCGTTGCGTCGACGTCGCCGAAATCGACCAAAAAGCCGCTGACGCCGTCAGCGATCAGTTCATTGTGGCCACGGTTATGCGTCGCCACAGCGGGCTTTGCGCAAAGCATGCCTTCCATGATATTCACCGGCAGCCCCTCCCGGTAGCTGACCGAAGCGATCATGTCGCTGACCTTGACAAACTGTTCCACGTCGGTGCGATAACCGAGCAGCTTTACATGATCCTGCAGCCCGAGCTCGTCGATCTGCTGCCGCAGCGCCTGCTCTTGGTCACCAGCCCCGGCGCAAAGCAAACAGAACGCAGGCTGTTCCTTCACGACCTGCGCGGTTGCGGCGATGAGCTGTTTTTGATTTTTGTTGATGTTCAATTCGCCGGTGCAAAGGCAAAGGATATCGTCAGCTTTCAGCCCGAGCTGACGGCGCAGAGCCTGTTTTTCAGCCTCGTCGACCGGAAAGAAGCGATCCTCTTTGGCGCCGACTCCGTGCGTGCGGCAGATGTTGCGGCACATGCGGTGCCTGCGCGCCGTTTGCTCATCTTCATTACAGATCGTGATCAGGCAATCGGTGAAAAGCCGCCCGAAAGCCTTTTCGACCGGGTAAAACAGCAGCCAGTTCAGACCTGATGCGCCCGGATAAAAATGGAACCCGTGCGCCGTATAAATCACGACCGTGCCGTGCCGACGGGCGCTGCGCGCGGCTAAACGCGTTAAAATGCCGCCCATGGGCGTGTTGCAGTGGATGACGTCATAATCATTTTCCCGGATGAGCTGCCGCAGCATTTTGTATGCGCTGCGGTTGATCGGGCTGAGCGGAGAACGGTCAAACGGCAGATCGATCACGCGGTCGGCCGCCGCTTCAAGCTGCAAACGGATCGCATCGCCCATCACGTTGTGCGCCGCGACATGCACCTCATACCCCCGCTCGCGCAGCATGGCGATCAGGGGCAGATGAAAGCTGGTAAAGTGGTGTT
>CAMJHI010000277.1 GCA_946405475.1 uncultured Clostridia bacterium | reverse complement strand
CGAACTGGATCGGGCCGTAGGCGACGAAGCGCGGCATCTGGCCGGGCTGCGGGGTGCCGGTCACGATCTCGTCGCCAGTGGAGATCACCGCCACGAGCGGTTTTGCGAACACCGGCACGTCGTAGACGCCGAGCGCCGCGAGAATACCGATCTCCCGCGCGCCGAGGGTGGTCCCTTTTTGCAGCGCGACCATCCCCGCGGCAATGTCGTCGCCGCGCTTCGTGACGTTCGCGCCCGGGGAGACGCCCGCATAGACAAGGCAGACGCCGTCCGCATCATCTGTATGCTCCACCATGACGGCGGCGTCTGCGCCGGAGGGCAGCATCCCGCCGGTCGCGATCTTCGCGCACTGACCTCTTTTCAGCGTGAAACCGGGCGCTTCGCCCATGAGGATTTCGCCCACGATCTCCAACTGCGCGGGGATCGACGCGCTCGCGCCGAACGTGTCGGCGGCGCAAACGGCATAGCCGTCGACCGTCGAGCGGTCAAAGGCGGGGATGTTCTCGGCCGAAACAACGTCTTCGGCGAGCGTTCTGCCCAAAGCGTCAATGACGGCGACCGACTCTTTTTCAACACAAAGTCCGGCGGCGTGATCTGTTACGATCCTGACTGCCTCGTCTTTGTTGACCACGTTCAGCATTCGATTTTCCACCCCGCAATAAAACTGGCCGCCCACTCGTTGCCCGGGTTCGTCAGCAGCTCCTTTGGCTTTCCGTCCGCCGTGATGCGGCCGTTGTTGAGAAAGATCAGCCGGTCGGCGGCTTTGACGGCGAGAACGGGGGAGTGGGTGCTCATCAGAACCGTGCAGCCGGTTTTGTTTTTGTATTCCCGGATCGCTTCGATCACCAGCTCCGCGCCCTTGGCGTCGCAGGCGCTCGTCGGCTCGTCGAGCAGCAGCAATTCGCAGTCAACGGAGAGCACACGGCAAAGGGCAAGCCGCTGCAGCTCGCCCCCCGAAAGCGAGGCGGCCTTTTTGTTCGCCAGAGCGGACAGCTCCAGCTTTTGAAGCAGACGGTCTGCCGTTTCTTTATCGGCACCGGTCAGCGTGATGTTCCTGACGAGATCGCCCTTGAAGGCATAGGCCTGCTGCGGCAGATAAAGCACCCTTCCGGGCTTTTTGATCGTGCCGCCGCTGCTTTTGAGCAGACCGGACAACAGCCGCAGCAGCGTGGTTTTTCCGCTGCCGTTCGGCCCGGCGAAGGCGAGCGCCTCACCGTCTCTGACGGTCAGCTCGGGAAAATCCAGCACCGTGCGTTCCCCATAGCTTTTTTTCAAATCTCTGATTTCAATCATCGGCGGGCTCCTTTACCACGAACGAGGCGACCACGTTGACCGTGAAGGCGATGAGCAGCAGAATAATGCCCAGCGCCAGCGCGAACGAAAACTTGCCCTTGTTGGTTTCCAGCATGATGGCCGTGGTCATGACCCTCGTTTTCCATTGGATGTTGCCGCCGACGATGCTCACCGCGCCGACCTCGGCAATGGATCGCCCGAACGCGCTGAGCACGATCGAGAGCAGGGAGGAGCGACCTTCGGACAAACATAAGCCGACGGTTTTGGCTTTTGACAGTCCGATCCCTCTGGCCGTGTCGATCACGGGCTTCGACGTGCCCTCGATGAACGAGGAGGACAGCCCGATCACGATGGGCGTGATGAGCAGCACCTGCGCGACGACCATGATTTCGACCGTGAACAGCAGGTTCAGTCTGCCGAACGGGCCGTAGTGGGTGAACAGAACATACACAAACAGGCCTGCCACCACCGGCGGCAAGCCCATGAGCGTATGGATCAGCTTTTTGACAAAGCTCTTTCCCTTGAATCGCCGCGTGCCGATCAGCGCCCCGAGCGGCAGTCCGATCAGGCACGAGATCGTCGTGCTGAAAAAGGACATGCGCAGCGTGACGCCGATGATCTGCAGCAGCTCTTTGTCAAGGGAAACGAGCAGTTGGAACGCCTGACGGAAGCTTTCCATCCGGCTTATTTATCAAGCAGGGTGAACAGCGCCGCGCCGTACTCGGCTTCGCCGTATTTGGCAATGAGCGCGCTGGCTTCGTCGCCGAGCATCCAGTCGATGAACGCCTTCGCGCCGTCGGTGTTCAGCCCGTCGATCTTGTCGGGGTTGACGGCGATGAGCGAATAGGTGTTCTTCATATCTTCGCCTTCCGCGAGCACGATGTCAAGGTTCAGCTCGTCCTTCATCGACAGGAAGGTGGCCTTGTCGGTCAGGCAGTAGGCCTGCATTTCACTGGCCATCGTCAGGCAGGCGCCCATGCCCTGACCGGCGCTGACGTACCATTGATCCTGCGCGGCGTCAGGCGCGGTATCGCCCCAGATTTTAAGCTCGGCCTTGTGCGTGCCGCTCTCGTCGCCGCGGGAAACGAACTTGCTTTCGCTTTCTTTGATCTTGGCGAAGGCGGCGGCTGCGTTTTCGCTGCCCTTCACGCCCGCCGGGTCGTCCTTCGGGCCGACGATCACGAAATAGTTATACATAAACGGCAGGCGTTCCACGCCGTAGCCGTCTGCGATGAATTCCTCTTCCGAGGCTTTTGCGTGCACGAGGATCACGTCTGCGTTGCCGTCCTTGGCCTTCTGGATCGCGGCGCCGGTGCCGGCGGACTGCACTTCGACCTTGTAGCCCGTGGCTTTTTCAAACGTGGGCAGCAGGTAGGGGAGCAGGCCGGAATCGTTGACCGACGTGGTGGTGGACAGGCGGATGACTTTGTTTTCGGGTGTTGCGGCCGCCTGTGTTGCGGCTGCGGTCGTTTCGTCGGCTTCGGTCGGCTTTGCGCCGCAGGCGGCGAAGGAAAGCGCCACGATGACCGC
>CAMJHI010000276.1 GCA_946405475.1 uncultured Clostridia bacterium | reverse complement strand
CCCCCGTTCGCCCACGGTGATCGCGCCGTAGGGATGCACGCGGATGACGGCGTCTTTTCGGATGATGGCCAGCTCTTTTTCCAGATTTTCCCGGCTGTCCGGCACGGGGTCGAGGTTCGGCATGGCGAACACGTCGGTGTAACCGCTCGCGGCGGCGGCGCGGCTGCCGGTGAAAATCGTTTCTTTATAAGAAAAGCCCGGCTCTCGCAGATGTACGTGCACATCCACGAGCCCGGGAAAAATATGCTTGCCGGTCAGGTCAACGCTCTCAACGCCGGGAGCCGAAATGTTTTGACCGATTCTGGTGATAACGCCGTTTTCAATCAGCAAATCGGCGGCAACGAAGCCGCCGGAAAGGTAAGTGTTTGCGCCCTTCAGCAATAAATCCATTCTTGACTCCCAAGATTTTTTTTGATTATAACAAAATGGCGCTGAAGTGTCAAGACCTCAGCGCCGTGTTGCGGCGGTTTATTCCGACAAAACGGTAAAGCCCTCGCCGTTTTTACTGATCTTCAATCGGACCTCCCGGTCGCCCGCGAACGTCAGGCGGATCTCGCCCTTCCGGCCGAGGAACGGGGCGATGAATTCCTTCACCTTGCCGTCGAGCAGGTTATCGCAGATGATCCACTTGCCCTTGCCGTCGGCGAGGATGCGGAAGGTCTCTTTGCCGATGGAGCGGGGCGCGTAGCGCGTGGGGGTGACCACGGTCAGCCCGTTTTCCCTCACCAGCTCCCGCACGGCTTGAAGCGTTTCCTCGCTGATATAGCTGCCGCACAGGAAGCAGAGCTTGAGCGAGGACAGGCACTTTTTGTCGGCGTTTTCGTCAAAGACCGCGGCGGAATTCATGGCGGCGAACGAACGGTGCTTTTTGAGCATGGAGGGCGCGACCTTATCCCAGCAGAAGGTGCGTTTGCCGGTTTCGCCGTGGGTGATCAGGCGGAACGCCTGGATCCATTCCCGCGATTCCTTCGTGGGTCTGATCTTCGGGTTGCCGAAGAGCATGTACCGCCACATGACCGGGTCGCCCTGCCCCCAGAAGCTGTCGTCAAAGCGGATGATGCCGATTTCCGGGCGGTAGTCGGTGATGTCGTAACCGCGCTCTCTGCCGCGGTATTCTTCGGAAAACTGCGCGAATTTTTCGCCGTAGGCGTTGAGCTTCGCGGGCTCGCCGTCGGTGAAGCAGTGGGCGCTTTCCACATAAACGCGGTTCACGCCCGCGTAATAGGCGAACACGAGATTGTGGTACATTTCCTCGGGGCTGTGGCCGGGGTTGGTGTTCATGAACCACAGATCGACGCAGTTGAACAGCGGCGTGCCGTACTGCAGCGCGGCGCCGGCGGCGGTGGCGAACTGCAGGTCGGAATAGCTCTCTTTTTGCGACTTGAAGTTGGGAACGATGCCGTTTCGGGCGAATTTGTGGTAGAACACGGGGAACACGTGCTCGCCCGTGAACAGCTTTGCGCCCTTGGCCTTGATATCGTCCGCAAAGTCTTTGAGCTGCCGATCGAGCAGATCGGCCTGCGCTTTCGGGTCGGCGCTCTCGCTCAGCGGAAACACCGACAGCCTCGTTTTGCCCCGGGAGGCAAGGATGATCGACAGATTCTGATTGATGATCGCGTGCTCAAATTCGTCGTGCATCACCCCGATCAGGTTGCCCGCCGTGCCGAGGGATTTGACATATTCGGCGGGGAGATTCAGCCGGTGCGTGCCGTCCGGGCGGTTCGCCCAGTCATAATCGCCCGATTTGGTGACGTGGCCGAAATTCTGAAACTCAAAGTTGGCGATGAATTCGATCCCTTTTTCGTCAAGGGCTTCCGCGACTTTTCCGGCCTCCTCGATCGCCTGATCCATCGTAAAATGAAACGGATCAAAGTGGCACAGCACAAAGTCCACGCCCTTGCCGCTTGCGGCGGGCAGCGTAAAGCTCGGGCGCGCGTTCGACACGTCGTCGTCAAAGGTGTTGAAGCCGATCTGCATGGTCTTATTCATAAGCGTTTTCCTCTTTCTGTAATTGATCTGTCAGCGGATCATCATCACGGTGTAGGGCTCGATCGTGATCGTCGCGGCGCCGTCCTGAATCAAGAGCGGCGTCTCCGCCATGTCGCGGCCTTCATCGAGCAGCCACAGCTTTTCCTGCCCGGCAAGGCCGGTCACTGTGACCGTTTTCGGCGGCAGGTCGGGCGCGTCGCTGTAATAAGCGATCATCACGGCGGCATTTCCGTTTGCGTCTTTTGCGCCGACGGCGTAGAGCGTGTCGTCATCCGTTTCAACGGCGAACTGCGTGCCGAGCTGATACAATTCGGAAAACATCAGAAACGGGTAGTAGGGCTTTTGCGGTTCCATTGTGTAAAAATTAAACGGCCCGCAGAAAACGCAGGGACGAAAATCGTAATACATCAGCATATCGATCGGCCGGTTCTGCGCGGTCAGCATGGTGGCGGCGGTGTAGGCGGCGCCCTTGAGGTTGTTGATGGTCAGAATGCTGTCGATAAAATGCGTGTCCCAGTTCCACACGTAGTTCCATTCGTTGCAGATGCTTTCCGTTTGCTCATAGCCCAGGTCGTTGAGCTTTTGCCGCAATTGCTCCGCGCCGTACACTGTGCCCTCTGGCGTGGTCGAATAGGCGTGCCACGAAAAGAAATCGAGCGGCAGGCGGTTCTGCGCGCAAAAGTCGAGAAATTCAAACGTCCACGGCCTGCTGTTGCAGCACACGGCGGGGCCGCCGATCTTCAGATGGGGGAAGCAGGCTTTCAGGTGCCTGACGGTGATGGCGAACAGCTCGAAAAACTGCGCCTTCGTGCCGCCCCAGCACTTTTTCCAATAGGG
>CAMJHI010000275.1 GCA_946405475.1 uncultured Clostridia bacterium | reverse complement strand
GCATCGGCACGCTGCTCTATTCCTGCGACGCGAACGCGCAGGGCGTGATCACGATCCCCAACGGTATCGTCACCATCGGGGAAGCCGCCTTTCTGAACTGCAGCCGGATCACCGGCGTGGTCATTCCGAACACCGTGCAGACCATTAAAAAGAACGCCTTTTTCGGCTGCAGCAGCCTGAAGGCGATCAACATGCCCAACAGCGTTGTGACCGTGGGCAGCGGCGCGTTCACCGGGTGCAGCAGCCTGACCGACGTAACGATCTCCGACCGCGTCACAAGCCTGTCAGAGGATGCGTTCACGGATTGCCCGCTCAGGCACGTGAACACGGGCAACGGCATCCGTCATATCCCCGCGTCGATGATCAACGCACAGACGCTGGAAACCATCGTCATCGGCAGCAGCATCACAAAAATCGACGATCACCAGTTTGCCGCCTGCGAAAAGCTGACCAGCGTGCAGATCAGAGCCGATATCATCGAGATCGGCAACAGCGCGTTTTATAACTGCAAGGTACTGAACAGCATCAACATTCCCGCTACGACCAAGGTCATCGGCGACGGCGCGTTTTACGGCTGCGCCGCTCTTTCCGCCATCAACATACCCGACGGCGTCGATTCGATCGGCGAATACGCGTTTTACAAAACGGCGTTTTACAACAATGAGGCCAACTGGGACAGCGGCGTGCTTTACATCGCCAAACGCCTGATCAAAGCCCAACCCGCGCTGACGCATTCCTACAGCGTCCGCCCCGACACGATCTCGATCGAAGGCGGCGCGTTCGCGGGCTGCGGCAAGCTGCAGGAAATCGTGATCCCGGACAGCGTGCGGCACATCGGCAACCACGCCTTTTTCGGCTGCGCCGGTCTGACCGAAATCAGCCTTCCGGCGAGCGTCACCGCCATTGAGCACAGCGCGTTCGCCAACTGCAAAGGGCTGACCGGCATCGTGCTGCCGCAGGGCATCGACTCGATCGGCTATCACCTGTTCTACGGCTGCGACAGCCTTGAGCAGGTCGAGATCCCCAACAGCGTGACCGCCATCGGCGAATGCGCGTTTTATCGGTGCTCCGCGCTGAAAAGCATCGTGATCCCGGCGAACGTCAAAACGATCGGGCACGACGCGTTCCTGAACTGTTTCGCACTGGAAAGCGTTACCCTGCCGAACGGCCTGCAGACGATCGACGATTACGCCTTTTATGGCTGCGGGCGCGTCAGGCGCCTCACCATTCCCGCAACGGTCACCGGCATGGGGTTCGACGTGTTCCACGGCTGGACCGGCTCGCAGACCGTTGTGATCAGCGCGAACGCAAACACGGCGGGCTGGAACGCGGACTGGAGCAAAAACAGCCGCGCCGTTATTGAAACAGAATAACCTCTGTCACACAGGCGAGGCGGGGAAGGTTCCCCGCCTCGCTTTATGTTTCTTGACAAAACGGTTGTTTTTTGAAAAAATGATGATATAATAAAGGATAGCAATTTTTTACAGGAGGAAACATCATGTCGAAAAAACCCTATTACATCACAACCGCCATCGCTTACACCTCGCGCAAGCCCCACGTCGGCAATTCCTATGAGATCGTTCTGACCGACGCCATCGCGCGGTTCAAGCGAATGCAGGGCTATGACGTGTTCTTCCTCACCGGCACCGACGAACACGGCCAGAAAATCGAGAACTACGCCAAGGAAGCCGGCGTGACCCCCAAGGAATACGTTGACAAGGTGGCCGGCGAGATCCGCGCCATCTGCGACGCGCTGAACACCACCTATGACAAATTCATCCGCACCACCGACGATTATCACGAAAAGTGCGTGCAGAAGATCTTCAAAAAGCTCTACGAACAGGGCGATATCTACAAAGGCGCTTACGAAGGGCTTTACTGCGTGCCGTGCGAAAGCTTTTTCACCGAATCACAGCTTGTCGACGGCAAATGCCCCGACTGCGGCCGCGAGGTCGTGATGACCAAGGAGGAAGCCTATTTCCTGCGCCTGTCCAAATATCAGAAGCAGCTCGAGGACTACATCGAAGCCAACCCGAACTTCATCTACCCCGAAAGCCGCAAGAAGGAAATGCTCAACAACTTCATCAAGCCCGGTCTGCAGGATCTGTGCGTGTCGCGCACCTCGTTCAAATGGGGCATTCCGGTCACGTTCGACGACAAGCACGTCATCTACGTGTGGATCGACGCGCTGTCCAACTACATCACCGCGCTGGGCTACGACCCGGACGGCAGCAGTGAGACCTACAAAAAATACTGGCCGGCCGACGTGCACATCATCGGCAAGGACATCGTGCGCTTCCACACCATCTACTGGCCCATCATGCTCATGGCGCTGGGCGAGCCGCTGCCCAAGCAGGTCTACGGTCACCCATGGCTGCTGGTCGGTTCCGACAAAATGTCAAAATCGCGCGGCAACGTGATCTACGCCGACGATCTGATCGCCAAATTCGGCGTGGACGCCGTGCGCTACTATCTGCTTTCTGAGATCCCGCACGCCGCCGACGGTTCGCTGACGTATGAAACCATCATCGAGCGGTACAATTCCGATCTGGCCAACACGCTGGGCAATCTGGTCAACCGCACGGTCGCCATGGTGAAGAAATACTTCGGCGGCGTTCTGCCCGCGCCGGTCGGTTCGGAAGACGTTGACGAAAAGCTCAAGGCCGTCGCGCTGGAATCCGTCGGCAAATGCGCCGCGAAGATGGACAGCTTCTGCATCAGCGACGCAGTGAACGAAGTGATGCAGCTGGCCAAGGCCTCTAACAAATACATCGACGAGACCATGCCCTGGGCGCTGGCGAAGGATGAAAGCAAAAAAGAGCGCCTCGGCACGGTC
>CAMJHI010000274.1 GCA_946405475.1 uncultured Clostridia bacterium | reverse complement strand
AAGCCGTGGTGCTTGAAACCGTGGTCGGCGGCGGCAAGCGCGTGCTCGCCGCGGTGGTCGCCGTGGATGAGGCGCATTACGATGAGCAGACCGCTGCCGAGGCTGCGCGGCAGATCACGGAGCTGAACAAAAAGCTGCCGTCCTACAAGCGCGTGAAGGATATCCTCGTGGTCGGCCATCCGATGCCGAAAAACAGCACCAAAAAGATTTTACGCGACCTTGTTGCCAAAGAATATGAACAGAACAAAAAGCACGGCGATAAGCCATCAGCAAAGAAGGAGTAAGAAAAAATGTTAGAACGAATCAAAAAGATCCTTGCGGAATTTACCGACGCTGACCTCTCCGACCTGACGGAGCAGACCGACATCCAGTATGAGCTGGGCTTCGATTCGCTGCAGATCATGAATCTTGCTGTGGAGCTTGAGCAGGAATTCGGCGTGACCATCGACGATGAAGACGCCGCCGCTATCGTCACCGTGGCGGATATCGTGCGCCTTGTGTCATAATTTCAGATTTTAATCAAAAAATCACCCCGCCGACAGGTGCCTGCCGACGGGGTGAAGTGTTTTTTATGGGCAATTACATGGCCGTGTAGCCGCCGTCAACGGCAAGGTTCACGCCGGTGACGTAGCTGGAAGCGGGGGAGGCCAGGAAGAGCGCAGCCGTGTCAAGCTCGCCCTCTTCGCCGTAACGCTCTTCGGGGATCATCGTTTTTGCGTTCTGCTGGAAGAAATCGGAATTGAGCGTGTCGCGGGTGAGGTCGGTGTAGAAATAGCCGGGGCAGATCGAGTTGACCGTGATGGCGTATTTGCCCCATTCCGCCGCGAGGGCGCGGGTGAGGTTGACCACGCCGCCTTTGGCCGCGTGATAGGGCGCGGAGCCGGCGATCTTGTTGCCGACAAGGCCGTACATGGAGGCGATGTTGATGACTCTGCCGTATTTGGCGGGGATCATGGCTTTTTTGGCGACCGCTCTGGCCACGCGGAAGGAGCCGAACAGGTCAACGTTCATTTCGTGGTCGAACTGTTCGTCGGTGATATCTTCGGCGGGGGCGACGGCGCCGGTGCCCGCGTTGTTGATGAGGATATCGATGCGGCCGAATTCGGCGAGCGCTGCGTCGACCATGGCGTCGACCGCCGCGGTGTCGGTGATGTCGCAGCGAAGCGCAAGCGTTTTCACGCCGTATTCCGCGGCGATGGAAGCGGCGACTTCGTCGATCATGTTCTGACGGCGGGCGACGACAACAATGTTCGCACCCTGATTGGCAAGCGCCTTGGCCATCTGAACGCCCAGACCGGTGGAGCAGCCCGTGACGATCGCCACCTGACCGCTGAGATCAAAATAGTTTTTCATGTTGTTCCTCCGTTATTTTTGCGAACAGCGCGCAGCCGGTTCGATCCGGCCGTGAGCTTCGCATATTTTCTCTATTTTATCATATCGGCAGGATAAGTGCAAGCAAATATTTTTCATCAGGCGAAATATGAACCCGGATCAACGGTGAGATCGACCCGTTTTGACAAGAATTACAGCAGTCATTGATTGATCTTCGGAAGAAAAACTGCTATAATACACAAAATCAGAAATAAGGAGGGCTCTTCTTGACCCGCATCGTTTCATTCCTGACGGCGCTTGTGATGTTCCTCTTTCCTACCGTCAACGTGTCCAAAATCGCGGTCGATCAATCAACCTGGAAGACCGACTACGCTTTCGTTTACTGTCATGGCCTGAGCGGCTGGGGCAGTTATGACCTGCAAAACGCCGTGATGCCTTACTGGGGCATGTTCGGCGGCGATATGATCAAAAACCTCAACGCGCTCGGCTACAAATGCCACGCCGCCTCCGTCGATCCGGACGGCAGCGCGTGGGACCGCGCGTGCGAATTGTACGCTCAGTTGATGGGCGTTCGCGTTGATTACGGCAAGGCGCACAGCGAAAAATACGGTCACGCCCGCTATGGCCGTGATTATTCCAAAAAACCGCTGATCAGCGCATGGAGCAGCGAAGATAAGATCAACCTGCTGGGTCACTCCTTCGGCGGCGCGACGGTGCGCCTGCTGGCCGGTCTGATGGCTAACGGCGACCGGGTCGAGAACGAGGCCACGCCTGAATCGGAGCTTTCGCCGCTTTTCACCGGCGGGAAAGGGGATTGGATCTACAGCATCACCACGCTCGCGGCGCCCACGAACGGCACGACCGCTTACGGCTTCGGCGACCCCGAAGCGCTTGAAAACCACGACACCGCCGCCTACGACATGCACATCGACTGCGCGCTTGCTCTGAACGAACGCATCCCGACTGACGCGCATACTTATTATTTTGCCGTGCCCTGTTCGGCCACCGTGCAGGGGGCGGACGGCTCATGGGCGTTCGATCCGACCATCAACGTGGAATTCCCCGTCAAATCAACGGGCGGCCGCATGATGAATTTAACCGGCACAACGCCGGGCGGATTCGTTGTGGATGCGTCCTGGCTGGAAAACGACGGCATGGTCAACACAATTTCGGCCGGGGCGCCGTTCAACGCGCCCTCGCAGCCGCTTGACCGAAGCCATATCGTGCCGGGCGTCTGGAATGTGGCGCCGGTTTACCGCGGCGATCACATGGCGTTTTGCGGCGACCTGTTCCGCCCGAACAACATCCGACCGTTTTTCGCTGACTGGATGAACATGATTAATGAGATCTGATCCCGAATCGTTCTGAAGAATGCTAAAAAAGGCGCGGAACCGGCAATCTGACCGGCTCCGTGCCTTTTTGTCTGATCAGAAAAACTGAAAGAGCAAGCAATTAGGGAAACGCTGATTAAATCAGAGTGTGCGAGGGAGCGAGAGATTTTTTTGTC
>CAMJHI010000273.1 GCA_946405475.1 uncultured Clostridia bacterium | reverse complement strand
GGTTCCCCACCAATTACTATATTTTCAGACGAGACGAAAGCGTAAAGAAGCCATAACAATTGCAAGGGCGTGCTGCCAAAAGGAAGGCAGCACGCCCTTGTCGCGTTTATTCTTATCCGCAGTTGACGGTCAGGCGTTCCATGAATTGCGCGGGGGTGACCACACGGGTGTTTTCGTCCAGCCCGTTCACCAGCCGTTCCACGGCCGCCATGGTATTGCCGCCCTCGATCAATTCGCCGCTGCCGTTGAGACCCGACCACGCGTGCACGATGATGAAGGCGTAGGAATCCGGGTTTTTCGGATCGGTCGGCAGCGCGTTGACCGCCGCCGCGATCTCATCGGGCGAACAGCCCGACATATTGTTCCAAAGCTGATACCGCGCCGCGACGATGGGGCGGCCGTTGACAAAGCGGGTTTTTCCCCGCATTTTCGCGTATCGATCATAATCCATGTAAAAAATGCCGTTCGCCTGCGTTTCGGTGAGGAGGATATCGAGCGCGCGGGACCTGAACCCGTCGTCGTCAAGCACCAGCAGTTCGTGCGTGCCCATCACTGCCATCTTCTGACCGAGGGTCTGCGCCATGGCGCGCAGCGCCTCTTGATTCGTCCATTTGGAGGGGAAGGTATAACCCAGCCCGCTGAGCGAAAGCACGAACGCGTCGTTCGCGGTCATTTCGTCATAATACCGATTGAGGATCGGCACCGCCAGATCCGCGGCGCTCGCCGGAACGCCCCACGCGAACGGGAAACGGCCGCGCAGAGCCGAGCCGTAATGAGAAGAACCGGCATAAGAATTCACAAACCACTGCAGATTATCGCCGTCCGACATCATCAGGCACACGGTGCGCCCGCCGGGCGCGGCGGAAACGTCGGTTTTCTGCCGGAACGGTTCGCAGGAAAAGCCGCTGAGAACCGAGAGATTCGACGCCCAGTCCGCCGGAATGAGGCAGGCGTTCAGCCGGGAAGCCGAATACACCGTGGGATATTCGCCAATGTCGTTGTTCCAGCCGAACAGCAGCGCGTTGTCGTCGAGAAAACGGAACGCGTTGGTGTGCTCCACCCGGTTCGCCGCAGGGTCGTACCAGACGTAAGCGCCGCTCATCACGGCGTAATCCATGAGCCGCGGCGTCTTGAAAACGGGCTGTTCAAACGCCACGTCGCGCCGCAGAGCGCGGAAAGAATCGGAACAGCGCAGCCGCAGGTCGCTCCAGTCGCGCACATCCATCGTCATGGTCAGCCCCGCCGCTTTGACCTGAGCCTCAAACGCGGGCAGCACGACGATGCTGTTTTTTTGATTCGCCAGCGAGAGCGCGACGGCGGCGCTGTCATCATCACACAGCAGATAGCCGTCAAAAAACGGCGCGAACTCCCGCAGCAGCGCGTCAAGATCCCACGGGGAACCGTTCGGCTGCGCGTCGATCGTCTGCACGTTCGTGTAACGCAGCCACGCGCGGTAACTGCCGTCGCGGAACAGCAGGTTTTTGCGGCTGACGTTCGCCAGCAGCCCCTGCATCGAAGCCAGCGTCAGAGCGGAGCCGTCCGCCGGAACGTCGGTGAGCAGCAGCGTGTCAGCCTCCACCGCCGCCTTCGGATAATCGGTCGGCGGCTGCTGATCGGAAAAGGAATGACCGGGAAACGAGGTCAGCAGAATCAGAAAAAACAGTATGATACGTTTGAGGATCATTATGGCGCAGCCTCCTGTGAATCATCAGAATCCATCCGTGAAAAATGCCGTTTGGGGCGGGAACGCCCGGAAGAAGTCCGACCCCGGCCGGTGGATCACGAGATCGGGCCGGTAAGCCGCGTGGCGCAAACCGCTGAGCAAGATCTGCGACGCGGCGGCGATATCGAGACCCACGTCGGGGGTGCCGGCGGCGTTCGTTTCAACGGTGACGCCGGTTTCCGACCAGGTCACCGCGTAAGCTTCGTCGTCGATCTGCAGGGTGAACGCGCCGCTGCCCGCCGGGTAACGGTGCGCCCTGAGCACTCTTTCCACGTTCAGCACGCGGGCGGAGCCGGTGTTATGCAGCCCGATCTCGCAATGCTTCAGATCGGGCAGAAGGCAGAACAGGGGCGAATCCTCCGGCAGCTTGTCAAAGCAGAGGGTACGCTGGTTGCTTTCATAATTGCGCAGAAAGCCGAGGATGCCGAGCAGGGCTTCGGGCGAATCGAACCAGATTTCCCGCACGAACACCGTGCTTTTTTCGCGGTCGACCGTGAAGGTGGCAAACGAACGATTCTGCCAGAGATAAGTAAAGGTCTGCGACAGATACGGCCGGGCGGAAAAAGCGGCCGCGTCCTCGCGCACAAAGCTCAATTGGCAGTTTTCGGCGCAGCAGTTATAAAGGGCGAGCAGCTGCTCTGTGCCATGGCCCTCGTAAAGAACGGCGTCATTCCGGCGGGGCACGCCCGCTAAATCGGCAAACGGCACGGTCACGGAGACACAGCGGCCGACCCGCTCATAGCCGAGCCTGCGGTAATAGCCCTCGGCAAACGGATAAAGGATGCTGATATCGTAAGCATTCTCGCGAAACAGGTGATCAAACAGCGCCCTGACCGCGCCCTTGCCCCGATGCTCCGGCTTGGCGGCGACGCCGCCGACAGCCGCGCAGGTGAGAAAGCCGCCGTCATACCGGCAGAGCCGCTCGTTGATCTCAAAATCGGCCAACAGCGTTTTGTCGTCATCATCAAAGGCGCCGAGTACCTTTTCACAGGGCAGAACAGAGGCCGGATCGGCGATATCGCAGGAATAGGAAAACGCCTGCGAGGTGACCTTGTCGTGCTCCGCCACGTCGTTTGGGGTCAAATAACGAATGATCATAGAATACACCTGCCGAGAATGATTT
>CAMJHI010000272.1 GCA_946405475.1 uncultured Clostridia bacterium | reverse complement strand
CAGCGCGAGCACGGTACTGTCCAGACCGTAGGTGGATTCGATGATGAAGGGGATGTAGCGCTCGTTGGTTTCGGGGTCAAGATAATCCATCTTCTGCCCGCTGTATTCCTGATGGCGCGTCAGATCGAAATTCGTGCGGTTGTGCGTGCCGTTGATCTCGCCCCAGCCGAAGGGGAAGAGGAATTCGATGTCGCAGGCCGCCTTGGCGTAGTGGGCCAGCTTTTCGTGGTCGTGATAGCGCAGATGATCCGGCGCAATGCCCAGATCTTCATAATACTGCTTGCCGTAGGCCTTGAAATAATCGTAAAGCTCGGTGTCCGTGCCTTCTTTGCAGAAGGTCTGGAACTCCATCTGCTCAAATTCGATCGTGCGGAAGGTGAAGTTGCCGGGCGTGATCTCGTTGCGGAACGCCTTGCCGATCTGCCCGATGCTGAACGGAAGCTTGGCGCGCATGGAACGCTGCACGTTGAGATAATTGACGTATTCGCCCTGCGCGTTTTCCGGGCGCAGATAAATGACGCTCTTGCTGTTGTTGGTCACGCCGCGGAAGGTCTGGAACATCAGGTTGAATTCGCGGATCTCGGTGAAGTTGTGCTTGCCGCAATGGGGGCAGGGGATGGAGTGCGCCTTGATGTATTCAAACATTTCCTGCTTGGTCATGCCGTCGGCATGCGCTTCAGGATCAAAATCGTCAATAAGATTATCGGCGCGGTGACGCATTTTGCATTCCTTGCAGTCGAGCAGCGGGTCGGAGAAGCTTGCCACGTGGCCGCTGGCTTCCCACACGCGGGGGTGCATTAAAATATCGGCGTCCACTTCATAGCTGTTCTTGCGTTCCTGAATGAAGCGCTTGCGCCAGGTGTCTTTGACGTTATTCTTCAGCCGCGCGCCGAGGGGGCCGTAATCCCAGGTGTTCGCCAGGCCGCCGTAGATGTCGCTGCCGGCGAAAATGAACCCTCTGTTTTTGCACAGCGCAACGATTTTTTCCATTGTTTTTTCGGTATTGAGCATGGTTCCTGATCCTTTCCATTTATTCAAAACTATACCAGCTCATATTATCATAATTCGATTCAGATAGCAAGCAAAATCACACATTTCCTGCTGCCTAGCCACGCTTTTCTTTCAATTTTGCCGGAAAACTTGCTTTATATCGCGTTTTATATTATAATACGGAACAGAAGAAGCAGAACAAGGCAAAGAAAAGGAGAAGGGCGCATGCAGGAACAGATCAGGCTTTCCGAGCCGATGGCGATGAGTGAGGTGGAGCCGTATATCCGGCAAGCCATCGCTGACGGCGGCAGTGTGCGTGTGCGCGTCAAAGGCAACAGCATGGCGCCGTTTCTCATTGACGGCAGAGATACCGTTTTCTTTGAAGCGTTGCCGGATCGCGCGCTTCGTTCCGGCGATATTCTGCTCTATCAGCGCAAAAACGGCCGCTACGTGATGCACCGCCTGTATCAGGTCAAAGACGATTCGCTGACCTTTGTGGGCGATAATCAAAAGGTTTTGGAGCGCGGCATCAGCCGGGATCAGTTGATCGCTTACGCCAACCACTTTATCCGTGACGGAAAAGACATTTACTGCAGCCACAGTGCGCTGAACCGGTTTTTTGTGTTCTATATGAAGGTGCGTGTCCGTTGGCCGAAGCTGACGGAAGGTCTCATTCGCTTTGCCGTGAAGGTGAAGTATTTCGGGAGGAAGCAGCCGTGAACCAAAAATTCGGAAAGCTCATCGAGTTTCTCAAAAATCGCGAAGAGAATAAAGATCACGTCCGCTGGATGGCGCAGCAGGCGAAGCCGTTTCGGTACGTGATCGTGCTGATGCTTGTGTTTGAGATCCTTTCGCTGCTGTTGTCCCTGTTGAGCACCTTTGTGAGCAAACTGGTCGTCGATAAAGCGACGACCGCGCAGTTTGAACCGAAGTACGTTGCCATCATGGCGGGCTCTGCGTTGCTGTCCATCGCGTTTGCCGCGGGTTTTCGTCTGTTTAACGAATACGTCAACGAGAGCTTTTCTTTCGGACTGCGCTGTAAAATGTTCAGCGGCATTCAAAGCAGCGTGTGGCAAAAGCTCATCAAGTTCCACAGCGGCGACGTAGTGACCCGCCTGACCAGCGACGTGAGCGGCGTGGCGTCGGGTATCATGACCATTGTGCCCAACACCATCGTGACGCTGCTGCAGCTCATCATTGCGTTTTTCATCTTGTTTCATTACGATCATAAGCTTGCGGTTTTTGCGCTTGTGATCGGGCCAATCGGCGGACTGATCTCCCTGTTTCTCATGCCGAAGTTCAAAGAATATCAGACGCGGCTGAAAGAGAGTGAATCGGCTTATCGCGCGTTTATGCAGGAGAGCATTTCCAACATCACGGTCGTGAAAACGTTTCGGCTGGAAGCGGAAAACGACCGCCGCATGGAAGAATTCCGGCAGGATCGGCTGAAAACGACAGTTCTGGCCAGCCGACTGGCCGTTGTGATCAGCAGCCTGATGCGGGTGTTCTATAACCTCGGTTACATCATCGCGTTCTGCTGGGGCGCTTACCGCATTATGACCAATGACATTTCCTACGGCACGCTGACGCTGTTTATTTCGCTGGTTTCACAGGTGCAGGGCTCGCTGAGCCGCCTGTCAAAGGTGGTGCCGCAGTTTTATTCCATGGTGATCTGCTCCAAGCGCATCCGTGAGGTGACCGATCTTGAAAACGAGCAATTCTCCGGCCGCGACGATATGCCGGAGCAGGTCGGCATTCAGATGGAACACGTTCAGTTTGCCTACAATGTCAGGCCTGTGCTCAACGACGTGACGATTGATATTAAGCCCGGCGAGCGCGTCGGCATCGTGGGCGCGTCCGGCGCCGGGAAGACCACGCTCATTCGTTT
>CAMJHI010000271.1 GCA_946405475.1 uncultured Clostridia bacterium | reverse complement strand
TGCCCATCAGCCGCGCCGCGTCCTTGTCCTCGGACACCGCGCGCATCGCCTTGCCGAGCTTGCCGTTGTTGATGAAGAACGTCAGCACCGCCATGATGACCACGCAGACCACGATCGTCACCAGCGTGACGTAGGAGATGCGCAGCGAGCCAAGCTCGAGGCCGGTCTGCTCCGCGCCGTCCGCGGTATGGGTCATGAAGAAGTTCGGGAACACCTTGGGGTTCGGCGACCACAGCAGCAGCGCCGCGTTTTGCAGGAAGTAGCTCACGCCGATGGCGGTGATCAGCACCGCGAGGCTCGGCGCGGCGCGCAGCGGCGCGTAGGCCAGCTTTTCGATGGTGATGCCCAGCACCGTGCACAGCAGCACGGCGACGAGGATGCCGACAAGCGGCGGGAGGTTGAAGCGGGTCACGGCAAAGAAGCAGATGTACGCGCCCACCATGATGACGTCGCCGTGGGCGAAGTTCAGCATCTTGGCGATGCCGTACACCATCGTGTAGCCCAGCGCGATGATCGCGTACACGCTGCCGAGGCTGATCCCGCTGATCAGGGAATCCAGAAAGCTCATGTTCTCACCTCATACACACATAGGATGATCGGGTCAGTAAATACGGGCAAACGCGCATCGGAATGACGTCTGCGGAAAGCGGACCTCGCTCCGATACGCGCTTATCCGCCCGGGCGGGAAAGGGAGCGCTCGCTCCCTCTCCCGCGGCTGGCAGGTTTTTACAGCGTTTTGGGGGTTTTGCGCAGGTTGTTCGATCAGTCGAGACCGACGTAAGCGCCGTTCTGGATGACCATGCCCTTCGGGCTCTTGGCGACCGCGCCGGTGGCGTCCCAGGTCATGCCCTCGCCGGTGATGCCGTCGAAGGTCATGGTGGTGAACTGCTCGATCATCAGGTCGCAGAGCTGCTGCGCGCTCATGTCGGAGGTGGCGCCGGCGGCCTCGAGGGCCTGGGCGTAGGCGTAGACGCAGTCATAGGCGTCCGCCGCGAACTGGTTGGGGATCTCGCCGTACTTCGCCTGATAGGCGGCGACGAAGTTCTGGGTGCGCGCGTCGTCAGCGTCCGCGCTGAACGGGGTCAGGAGGATGACGCCCTCGGCGAGGCTGGTGTCGAAGCCCTCGAGGGTCAGGATGCCGTCCATGCCGTCCACGCCGAACCAGATCGGCTCATAGCCGGCGGCCTTCGCCTGGGAGAAGATCAGGGACGCGGGCTGATA
Source organism: uncultured Clostridia bacterium (assembly GCA_946405475.1). GTDB lineage: Bacteria > Bacillota > Clostridia > Oscillospirales > Acutalibacteraceae > UBA8612. Next base: position 1,688 of record CAMJHI010000271.1, on the reverse strand, counting down.
GTACATGGGCAGGAACACGAGCTCGGCGCCCTTGCTCTGCGCGTCGGCGATCTGGACGGTGAAGTTGGTGTCGTTGCCGTCCTGGAAGGTGGTGTCGCTCACGATCTCGATGCCGAGGCCGGGGGCGGCAGCCTTGAAGGTGTCATAGATGCCCTTGGAGTACACGTCGTCGTTCTTCCAGATGACCGCGACCTTGGTGGCAAGGCCCTTGTCAGCGATATACTGCGCGGAGGCGGAGCCCTGGTTGGGGTCGGTGAAGCAGACCTGGAACATGTTGTCCTTGCCCTCGATGACCGCGGTGGAGGACGCGGACGGGGTCAGCGCGAAGATGCGGTCGGCATAGGTCTCAGCGCCGGTGGCGACGCAGGGGGTGGAGGTCACGGAGCCGAGGGAGACCTGCATGCCCCAGTCCTTGAGGTTGTTGTAGGCGTTGACCGCCTTCTCGGCGTCGTGGGCGTCGTCCTCATACTTGAGGTCGAACTGGATGTTGCCGCCCGCGGCGTTGATCTCGTCCACGGCGATCTGTGCGCCGTTGGCGGCGGCCTGGCCGTAGATCGCGGCGCCGCCGGTCAGCGGGCCGGTGCCGCCGAGCTTGAAGACCTGCGCGCCGGCGGGGGCCTCAGCGGGAGCGGTGGTATCGGCGGGGTTGGTGGTTTCAGCGGTGGTGCTGCTGCCGTTGTCGGTGGAGCTGTTGCCGCCGCCGCAGGCGACCAGCGCGAGCACCATCACGAGGGCGAGCATGAGAGACAATGCTTTTTTCATGTTCTTTTCTCCTTATGATTTGTTGGTTTGAATTTATATCGAAACGCTTGCGCGTCCGGTATCGCAAAATGTAGCTATGAATTTCCGGTTGCCGCTTCAGCGGCGAGGAAATTCGGCGATTCAAAGGCTTTTTTGCTGCGCAGCAGCAAAATGAAAGCCTCCATCCCCTTTTTGGAGACGGAGGCGGAAATCGCTGTTCGATGGCTTACGATTCGGTTCCGGCTTCAAAAAGGAATATGGGCGTTTACGCCTACTACCCCTACCGACAGAATCGCAATAAGAGAGGAAGCCCCGGCCGTGCGGCTGGAAGCGAGGGTGCGGATGTCGTTGTTGCGCAGCATCGTCATGATCCGAGACTCCTTTCGTGAGCGTTGTGGATATTTTGCCATGATACGCGGCAAATGTCAATCGTCGCTTAAAACAAATGATAAAGCATATTCGCAGAATTCATATAGTCAAGTCGCACAAAACATGAAAGTTATATGAGAAAACGTAATATAAAATAAACGTTGTTGTCATGGAAAATTGCCGAAATGAGAGGGTTTCCCGCCGCGAACGCGAAATTGGGGATTGTTGCTTTGCCCAAAGCTATGATATACTAATTTATTATCGTGCCGAAAGGAGGACACGCCCATGAAGATCGGGAATGTGGAAATTGACTCGAAGCTGTACCTCGCGCCGATGGCGGGCGTGACCGACGCGGCGTTCCGGCAGATTTGCCGGGAGCACGGCGCAGGCCTTTCCTGCACGGAGCTGGTGAGCGCCAAGGCGCTGTGCTACGACGACGAAAAGAGCAAGACGCTGCTGCGCCTCGCGCCGAACGAAACCCCGGGCGTGGTACAGATCTTCGGCAACGTGCCGGAGGAGATGGCGCAGGCGGCAAAGGTCGCCGTCGAAGTCTCCGGCGCGGACATTCTGGACATCAA
>CAMJHI010000270.1 GCA_946405475.1 uncultured Clostridia bacterium | reverse complement strand
ACCGTTCGCGCCGAATCATTCGGGCCGCCTACCGAGCCGCCGCGCCGCAGGTGCGGGGCGGGTGGGATATTGTTTTCGTGGCCCGAAGCAAAACAAAAACCCTCAAAAGCACGCAGCTTGAGCCGATTCTTCTCAAGCATCTGAAGCAGGCGGGTGTGATTCCGTCATGAAGCAGATTTTGCTGCGGCTGCTGCGGTTTTACCGGGCGAAGATCTCGCCCCTCAAGCCGCCCATGTGCCGCTATTACCCGACCTGCTCGGCCTACGCCGTCGAGGCGATCGAAACGCACGGCGCGTTTTTCGGCAGCCTGCTGGCGATCCGGCGGCTTTTGAGGTGCAATGTTTTGTTCCCCGGCGGCTACGACCCGGTGCCGCCCAAAAAGAATCACCACCACACGCACACGGAGGACGATCCATGACCGGTCTTTACGACGCCATTGCCGTACCGTTCGGCTGGCTTCTCGGACAGTTTTACAATTTACTGGGCAACTACCTTGTCGCCATCGCGGTGTTCGCGCTGCTGGTCAAGCTGGTGCTTTTGCCCAGCGCCATCTCGCAGCAGAAGAGCAGCGCCAGACAGATCCGCCTGCAGCCCAAGCTCCGCCGCATTCAGGAACGCTACAAGGGCGACAAAGACGCGCAGCGCAAAATTCAGGAAGAGCAGCAGGCGCTTTATCAGCGCGAGGGGTTCAACCCCATGAATCAGGGCTGCCTGCCGCTGCTGATCCAGTTCCCGATCATCATCGGCCTTTACGGCGCGGTTTACAAACCGCTCACCTACTGCCTGCACATCGGCGAAGGCACCATCAACAAGCTCACCGAGCTGGTCAACACCTACCTTGAGGCAAGCGGCGGCAGCAAAGCGGTCGGCCGCGCAGTCGAGATCTCCATCATCGACAACCTCGACAAAATCTGGAAAACCGCCGTGGACAGCGGCATTTCCGAAAAGGTGCTGCAGAGCATCAAGCTTTTCGGCGACAAAGAATTCAAAATTTTCGGCCTTCAGCTGAGCACCAACCCCAGCTTCAAGGTCCTGAACCTGCTCATCCTCATCCCGATTTTGTCGTTCCTCACCTCCATGGCGTCCTCGCTCATCAGCTTTATCCGCTCCAAGCGCACCAACCCCAACCAGGCCAATAACGCGACCATGGGCTGCATGACCTTCGGTATGCCGTTATTCTCGCTTTATTTCGTCACGCTGTTCCCGGCCGCGATCGGTATTTACTGGATCATCAACAACGTCTATTCCTTTGTGCAGACGCTGGTGATCGGCCGCCTTTACAGCCCCGAAAAAGTGATCGCCAGAACCATGGTCGAAGAAACCATCCAGCGCCGTTCAAAAGAAGCCAACACGAAGCTCATTGCGGCGATGAAGTCAAAAGAATAATGTTTCAAGATTGAATCAAAGGTGGTAAACTAATTGATTAAGGAAGCAATCGGTTTGGGCAAAGACGTTGTCGAAGCCTTTGAAAACGCCAAGATCGCGCTCAACGCGCCCGAAACCGCAACCGTACAGCAGGAAGTGCTGGAGCTGCCCAAGGGCAAAACCTTCGGCATTTTCGGCAAGGAACGTCCGGCCAAGGTGCGCGCTTTTTACGAAGTGCCCGACGAAAAGCCGGCCAGACCCGCCAAGTCCGAACGCCCGCAGCGCAGCGAAAAGCCCGCGCCCAAGGCCAATAAACCCCAGAAAAACGACAAGCCCGAAAAGGTGGAAAAGGCTGAAAAACCCGCCACCCCCAAGCCTGCTAAATCGAGCGCGAAAGCGGCCGATTTCACGCAGACCGAGGCCTATATCCGCGCCATCCTCAAGGGACTGGGCATCACCGAGGAATGCAGCATGACCTTCACCCCCGAGGAGGATGACGGCGTTTCCATCGAGCTTGACTGCGGCGAGAATTACGGTGTTGTGATCGGCCGCCGCGGCGAAACGCTCGACGCCATCCAGTACCTTGTTCGCCTGTTCCTCAACAAGGGCAAGGATCATTACAAGCGCGTTTCCATCAACATCGGCAACTACCGCGAAAAACGCGAGCAGACGCTCAAGGAGCTTGCCAAGCGGCAGGCCGCCAAGGTGCTCAAATACGGCCGCAACGCCGTGCTTGACCCGATGAACCCCTATGAGCGCCGCATCATCCACACCGCCATTCAGGGCATTGAGGGCGTCGACTCTCACTCCGTCGGCTCCGACAGCGAGCGCAAGGTGGTCATCACCCTGGCTGAAGGCTACAAGCCCACGCATCCCGACGCGCGCGGCGGCAGAGGCGGCCGCGGCGGTCGCGGCGGCAGAGGCGGCCACGGCGGCGACCGGAACCGCAAACCGGCCAACAGCGCCCCGCAGCAGCCCGCCCGCAGCCCCCGTTCCGACCTGGAAGGCACCAGCCGTTACGGCAAGATCGAGCCGAAGTTCAAACCGGCCGAAGCCCCGGCGGAACCCGCCCCCGCACCGACAAACGAAGAAGAATAATGAAAACCACCGGCGATGCCGGTGGTTTTTTTGCTTGTGAAGTGCAGCAGTCGTCCTGCCGCTTTGTTTCGATGACGCCGCGTCAGAAGATGACCCTTTCAGCACGGGCGCGGCGGTCAGCTTGTCTTTCGACTCACCCCACGGCGGGCATCTGATCCGCGGCGCGTTTGAGAATTTTGATCTCGCCCGTGGCGCCGTCAAGGCTGACCACGTCGCCCGTGCGGATGACCGAAAGCGCGTTGTCCACGTTCACCACGGCGGGGATGCCGAGCTCGCGCGAAATGATCGCCGTGTGCGATAACAGCGAGCCTTTTTCGCTGATGACGCCTTTCGCCGCGGCGAGCAGGAAAACCCAGCCGGGGTCGGTCATTCTGGTGATGAGGATCTTATCCTTCACGCTGCCGACCTTTTGCACATCCTCCACCACGAACGCTTCGCCGGTCACCCGGCCGCCGGAGCAGGGGATGCCG
>CAMJHI010000269.1 GCA_946405475.1 uncultured Clostridia bacterium | reverse complement strand
CCCGATCGCAGCTATATTTCGGCGGAATCGCCTGTGGGCAAGCAGCTCATCGGCAAAAACGTCGGCGACAGCATCAGTGTGGAAGCGCCCGGCGGCGTGGTCAACTTCAAAGTGACCCAAATCATCAAATAAAACAGAAAGGAAACGGCTTCTTGCCGTGAAATAGAACAATGTCAGACGAACAAAACTTGAACCCGACCCTTGAAGAAGCCGGGCAGGAAAACGAACAGCGCACCATTCGCCTTGAAAAGCTGCAGGCGCTGCAGGCGGCGGGGAAGGATCCGTTTGAGATCACGCTGGCTGAGCAGAGCATCACGGCGGCCGAGATCGTGGCGCGCTTTGACGAGCTGGAAAACACCGACGTGTCCATCTGCGGCCGCATCATGCTCAAGCGCGACATGGGCAAGGCGAATTTCATCGACGTTCACGACCGCTCCGGCCGCATGCAGGTTTATGTGCGCATCAACGACGTGGGCGAGGACGTTTACGCCGAATTCAAAAAGTGGGATATCGGCGATATCGTCGAGGTGAAGGGCTTTGTGTTCCGCACCCGCCGCGGCGAAATCTCCGTGCACGCCAAGCAGATCCGCCTGCTGGCCAAGTCCTTGCTGCCGCTGGCTGAAAAATTCCACGGGCTGACCGATACCGACACGCGCTACCGTCAGCGCTATCTCGACCTCATCATGAACCCCGACGTGAAAGACACGTTCTACAAGCGTTCCCAGATCATTCGCGCCATCCGCAATTATCTGGACGGTGAAAACTTCATCGAGGTCGAAACGCCCATTCTTGTTCACAACGCGGGCGGCGCGGCGGCCAGACCGTTCAACACCCATCACAACGCGCTGGATGAAGACCTCAAGCTGCGCATTTCGCTCGAGCTTTACCTCAAGCGCCTGATCGTTGGCGGCATGGAGCGCGTGTATGAGATCGGCCGCGTGTTCCGCAACGAGGGGTGCGACATCAAGCACAACCCCGAATTCACGCTCATGGAACTCTATCAGGCCTACACCGATTATAACGGCATGATGGACCTGACCGAAAACCTGTTCCGTTACGTGGCCAAAACGGTGCTGGGCACCAGCATCGTCGAATACGGTACGGACGAAAACAAGGTCGTGATCGACTTTGATAAGCCCTTTGCCCGCATCACCATGACCGATGCCGTCAAGCAGTACGCCGGCGTGGATTTTGACGCGATCACGTTTGAAGAGGCCAAGGCGCTGGCCGATGAAAAGGGCATTGAATATGAGCCACGCCACAAAAAGGGTGACCTGCTCAGCCTGTTCTTTGAGGAGTTTGTCGAAGAGCACCTCGATCAGCCGACGTTCGTCATCGACCATCCCATCGAGATCTCGCCCCTGACCAAGAAAAAGCCGGGCCGCCCCGACCTGGTTGAGCGGTTCGAGCTGTTCATCACCCGCCGCGAATTCGCCAACGCCTATTCCGAATTGAACGACCCCATCGATCAGCGTGAGCGTTTCGAGGCGCAGGAAGAACTGTTTGCGCAGGGCGACGAGGAAGCTAACCACACCGACGAAGACTTCCTCCGCGCGCTGGAATACGGCATGCCCCCCACGGGCGGCATCGGTATCGGCATCGACCGCCTGGTCATGCTCCTGACCAACAGCTATTCCATCCGCGACGTGCTCCTGTTCCCGACAATGAAAACGCTGGAGTAAAAACCCACGCAGAATCAACGATTTTCCGCACTTTACTGATGCAACTGATGCAATTACTGATGCAAATAATACGGTGGCATGGACTCAACCATGCCACCGCGTTCATTTTTTGCGCTTTTTCATGCTGCTCTGATCGCCCGCGATCTTCTGTCTGTCAAACAGGCAAAGCACCTTGAATCAGTCCTGTGACTGACCAAAGGTGCTTGTTTCTTATTATCCCAAATGACAGCAGCGAGCCAACAAAAAAGGAGCCTGGTTTCCCAGGCTCCGAGAGCGGTTGGCGGGCAATTAGTTTTCCTCGACGGTGTCGTCGACGGCATAGAGGAGAACCATTTCAAAGCTGCGGGGTTCCTTCTCAAGGAGAAGGTTTGTCAGCTTTGCGAGGTCGTCCTCGTTGAAGCAATAGCGAACAGTTCCGTCGCTGTTGAATTGAGTCGTCACAGCAACGTGGTCTTCAACCGCGCCAGTCCCGCGCTTGAGGACAAGCTTAAACTGAATATAAAGCAGTTCAGGCAGGTTGCGGGGAAGCGGGTCGATATCAAACGAATAGCAGTATGAGGGCGTATTGAAAGCTTTGAGATAAGGGACAAGGGGAGACCGACGCTTTATGTACTCCTCAAAGGGTACATCGATGGCAATGACTTTGTCGGGCGGAAGCAAGAGGCGTCGGTTCGCCTCAAAGTAGTCCTTTGAAGGGCTTTCCGAATCCTTGATCATCGGAAGGAAGCGGTACTTAACGGGGATTTTGCGTTCGTTGCCGAAGAAACCGCCGAAGTGTGCCTTAAAGGTGTTCCTTGCAAAATACGAGGCATAACGCTTTTGCGGGTTCAGATTCACCTCTTCGCAGAAGTGCTGAACCATTTGCGGCAGGGCGGTTGAAACGATGGCGTGCATGATGTTGCGGTCGATTTGTTCGGCCGTGTAAGTCTTTGTGGTGTTCATAATCTTTCTCCTTTTTTATATGATTATTTTTAGCTTTTTAGCATTTTTGGGGACGCGATCTTCCAGCTAACAGTCATGCCCTTGACTGGCTGAAAGCTATTCAATTGTCAAGGCGCTGCGGCCTTTCACCAATTATTATAGAGATTGGCGGTTTTGCCTGGAGGGTGCTTCCGAAAAATTTTTTAAAAATCCTTTCGTTCGTGTTTTGTTGCACCAATATTATAGAGAACGGCGTAGTCGAGGGGCGGGAATTCAGAAAAGTTTTTTCAAAATCTTTTCGGCTCGCGTTTTGCTGCACCAGTATTATAGAGAACGGCGTGGTTAGTGGG
>CAMJHI010000268.1 GCA_946405475.1 uncultured Clostridia bacterium | reverse complement strand
TTCGCCGCGCTCCATCCGCCTGCGCAAAAAGCCCAGCACCGGCCAGTGGTTCCTGCTGGAGGTCCAGTGCCTGTCCGATATCCGCATCCCCGCGGCGGAAGACCCGTGGGCGTGATCTGACCGGCAAAACGGTCGGAATTGTGAATAAACGCCGGCTTTCCTGTAACGGGTTGGCCGGCGTCTTTGTTTGCGAAAGCTTTCGCAGGGTTGTGATCAGATCCTCTTTGGCCGGGAACTCGCGATCCCGGTCTTGATATGCTGCACAGAACATGATACTATTGAACAAAGGGGTGTGCTGTATGAAACGTATTTCACGCGTCAAAATGACGCTGCTGCCGCTGATTCTGACAGCGACGATCTGCTTTTGTTCCTGCGGGGTGAGGGAACAGCTCCAGAAAACCACTGAACCGACGGCGGCTGAAACAGTTGCGGCGTTCCGCGATGTGAACCCCGAAACGACGACCCGGCCGGAGGAAACAACAACGACACAGCAGCCGGACCCGACGACCGAATCCGGTCGTGCGGAAACGACGCGCCGCGCGGCGGCAAAAGCAACAACGAAGCGGGCTTTGCCGGATGAACGCGACGCCGACACGCCGGTGACCGTTACCGGCGTGGAAACGCTGAAAGCGGATGGGAAGACGGTAATCTATCCGATCGAAGCGAAAAAAACGGACAGGCGCTGGCCGGTCATTTCCTGGGCAAACGGAACGGGCTGCCCGACGTGGAGTTATACCGCGCTGCTGGAAGCGCTGGCTTCCGGCGGCTATATCGTGATTGCCGACGATGACGTGATGACCGCCGACGGCAGCACGCAGCGAGATTCCATCGATTATACTTTAAGGCAAAACGACGATCCCTCAAGCGTCTTTTATCATAAGATCGATCCGGACGCCATCGGCGTTTGCGGTCACTCGCAGGGCGGCCGCAGCTGTTTCAACGCCGCCAAGGCCGACAGCAGGGTGCGGTGCCTGGTTTCGATCGCCGGTTCGCCTTATGTTGAAGAAGCGCGCGGGGTTCGGGTGCCAAGCCTCATCCTCACCGGCACCAACGACCTTATCGTGCTTTCGTCGCAGTGGTGCAAGCCGTCGTATGACGCCGTCAAAGGCCGCGCCGTTTACGCATCTCTCAAGGGGGCGGTTCACACCACGTGCATGACGCACCCGGAAAAGGTGTCAGGCTATGTGCTGAGCTGGTTCGACGCCTGTTTGAAGCACGACGCCAAGGCGAAACAGGTTTTTGCCGATGGCGGCAGGCTGTCGCGTGACACGGCCTGGCAGGATTATCAGAGCAAAAACGGCTGAACTGCCGAAACCACGAAAAATTTCACATTTTTTCGGTTGAAGTCGAATGATTTATATGATATACTAACAAAAATTCCTTTGAAAGGAGCTGTTATTCTTGCATTGTCCCAAGTGCGGCGGGGAAATACCTTTTTATGACCTGAAGCCCAATTGCAAGCACTGCGGCGTGAATATCCTGTATTACTCGCAGGAAGCGCAGCTGGCGCGTGACGCCAAACGCACGGAGCTTGAGGGGGCGGTGGCCAGAATGGTGATCGCTCGCATCAAAGCGGCGTTCATCGGCAGCAAAGAGGCGATTGCCCGCCTTGTTTTGACGCTTTGCGCCGTTGCGGTGCTGATGGTGCCCTTCGGTTCGGTGAAGCTTCATGTGCCTTTCTTTGAACAAACGCTTTCCGCCGGGCTGATCGGTGTGATCGGCGGCGCGACCAACGGGCTGTTTTCCGACCTGATGAATTATCTGAACAGCGCGGTCTTTGCGCCTTATGCCACCTCGTTCCTGCTTCCGGTCGGCGTTCTCGCGGTGTTGCTGTTGCTGGGCGCCGTGATCCTTACGGTGTACCTGCTCAGCTTCCTGAAGCTGGAGAGCCTGACAAAATTCATGCAGTACGCTTCTCTGGCTGGTGTGGTCATCGCGCTGCTTGGACAGATCGCGGTGCTGATCATGGCTTTTGTGAAGCCGCTGCCTGCCACGCCTGCGGCGCAGTTCAGCGTCGGCTGGGGCGGACTGGCCACGGCTGCCGTCTGGTTCGCCATGTTTTTCATCAACCGCCTGATGCTGAAGAAGGGGATCGAACCCGAGTTCCGCGAAAACGACATGAAACGACGCGATCTGCTCAAGCAGGTACGCGCCGGTAAGGTCGATCTGGACTCGCTTCCTCTGCCGGTTTTTGAAAGTGAAGAAGAACGCGCCGAGCGCCTCAAGGCGCTGGAAGAAGCGCTGAAAGCGGAAGAGGAGGGGAAAGAGCTGTGAGCAAGCCTCTGAAAAAAAGGACGAAGATCGTTCTCGGCCTTCTCGTTGCGGTGACGCTGATGGCGGTCTGCTTCCTGTGCGTTGCGCTTTATGCCAGAAACGAGTTTAATAAAGAACGTTCCTGGCTGCCGCCCAAATTCGAGCCGCAGCAGGCTTCCGTGACCGAATTGCCCGACAACGCGCATGACGCTTACGATTACGTCACCCGGCTTTACAACGCCGCGCTTTCGTCCGACATCGTCGAAGTCAGCCGGCACACCGACGTTGACCTCAGCGGCGACATGACGCTGCCGTTTGCCGAAGCGGACAATGCCATTATCAACAAGATCCGTTCTCAGGCGACCGGCGCCGTTCAGGCGCTTTATCCCACGCTGGACGGCCGCAGGATCACGGAACTCAAGCCGGAAGAGAAGCCTGACCTTGTTTTGAAGGAATCCGATATTCTCGAATACGCTTATGACGCCGAAAGCATCTTCAACCGAAAAGGCGAGTATATCAACGACACGTATGAGCTTGTGTTCAAGGTCGATCCGGCGTTTGAAAACGCCGATGAGATCCGCAGCGGCACCGTTTATCGCGGCATCTGTGACGCGCTCAAGGACGCTGTCATTGTGAACGATATCGACCCGGACGTGAAAGAAGTGGAGATCCGCAGCTTCAGTACAGGCTTTGCGGACGGCGCAGTG
>CAMJHI010000267.1 GCA_946405475.1 uncultured Clostridia bacterium | reverse complement strand
CATGCTCGCCAACGAACGGCAGCGCGCCGGCTGCGAGCAGGCACTGACCTGCGTCAAGGAAGCCATTGATGCGCTGCAAAGCGGCATGACGCTCGACGCCGTGAACGTGAGCGCCGACGCCGCCGTGGACGCGCTGCTCACGCTGACCGGTGAACGCGCCGGTGAAGCGGTGATCAACGAGATCTTTTCTAAATTCTGCGTAGGAAAGTAACAAGAATCTTTCGGCCGGTCTATATTTCTACTACATTTCACCGATCCGCTTGATTTTCGTTTTGTTTCGGGCTACAATGACAACGTAAGATAAAGGAAATGAGGAATAAACCATGAAGAAGCTTTATAAAAGTCAAACCGACAGAAAGCTGGCCGGTGTGTGCGGCGGCATCGCGGAATACTTGAACATCGACTCCACGATCGTTCGCCTGCTCTGGGTGATCCTGTTCCTGGCAGCCGGCTCAGGGTTGCTGGCTTACATCATCTGCGCCCTCGTTATTCCCGATGAGCCGACTCCCTCCGGCACACCGGACGACCCCGAAGTGATGAAATAATGAAGCCGGACAAATAAAAAAGGTGCTGTGTGAGGTTTCGCACAGCACCTTTTCTTATGGGATCGATAGATTACGGTCAGAGGATCGCAAGAACCACAGCGATTGCGGCGAACAGGATAAAGGTAACACCGTAACGCTCCAGCACTGCGCCCAGACGCATGATAAAATAGCCGGGCGCGAACAGGACTTTCAGGAAACCGTTGAGGTTCTTATACTGCTCCTTCATCACCAGCGCATCCTCCGGCAGAGGCGCCATGTTCACGAACATGGAAAAGCCCAGCCACAGGAACACGATCGGCAGCAGGAAATCCACCGTGCTGACCAGATTGACGTTTTGCGTAAGAGCCTTGGCAAACAGGTTGGACAAAAGCGAATTGCCGCTGATAAAGCCCGAATAGTTGCCGAGCAGGTAGACGTTGACGATGCCGAAAAGCGACAGGCACATGCCCAGCAAAAAGTTGAGCAGCCCGGGAATGAAGCAGAACCAGAAGCTGGCCGCCGGTTTTTCAATCAGTTCGTGTTCGATGTGCCCGCACATTTCATCTGTGCGCAGGCAGCGCGTGTCTTCAACGGGCGCCTTGCAGATTTTGCACATGATGTGCTCAAACAGCGCCTTGGTGATGGCGCCGGGGAATGTCAAAAACTTTGTGATCACATAGAAAACTGTCATCTTACTGTTCCGCCTCACTTTCTGCCGCCGGCTGTTCAAACGGATCGTCGCTGCTGAAAAGCTGTTCCGCCGTAATTTGCTTGTTCAGGAATTTTTCAACGGTCGGGCTAAGCTCCGCCCCATTGTTGTCGAGCACCTGCAGCACCGACTGGTAGGTATCTTCATCCTGATTGAGCTTGCACAGCAGAGCGTAGAAATTCGCCGTTTTATAGTTCAGGTATTCGCCGTCGAAGCAGGGTTTGAGATACTCCGCCGCCTTTTTGTAATCGCCCTTCATGAACGCATTGATGGCCGCTTCGTAATAAGCCAGATAGAAGCCGTTGTTCTCATAGTCGGCGATGATCGGATCCATCCGGGCGATCGCATCGTCATACTTGCCCTGGCGGCGCTGAATCATGGCGCGGTAGTATTCGCCGTAAAAGTCGTCGGCGTTGATCTCCAGCATCTTCTTGCAGTTTTCCTCCGCCGCAGCATAGTCGCCGGTGTTCACCTGCAGTTCGGTCAGCTTGGTGAGATACAGCCAGGTATAATCCGGACGGGCCTGCTCAACGGCTTTCAGGCAGTCAAGCTGAACCTTCACGTCCTTTTCGCACATATCAGCCAGATACCATTCACAATAATTGAGGAACGCCAGACCGGCCGATTCCTTTTCTGATGTCTTGGCCGCCTCGTACTTCTTGATGAGATCATCATACGGAACGTCTTTGACATCGATCTCACCGTAATAGAGCTTTTCGTCATATTCGGACAGATAGGCATAATATTTCTCATACGCGCCCATTGCCTCATTGTATGACGTGTAGATTTCTTTCGCTTTTTTGTTCCAGGGCGCATTCAAATTGCCCCGACCGACTTTATCCGCCCAGGTAAGCTTCTTTTCGGCAGATTTCGCATCATAAAAATACGTGGAAACGGTCGAGTTGATACCGCCGAGATAGCCGGAAGCATTATACATGGTCAGAGCGTTTCTGGCCGTTTTCCAGCCGAGATAACCGCCCTGCTGGAGCGATTGGATCGCCGAATAGTAATGCTTGCTCTGCGCATAGTCGTATGCGGTGGAAACAGCATGCAGCGTTGAAAGCTGCGTGGTCGTAAGCAACAGACCGAACAAGCCGACTCCGACAAGCAGGATCAGCACCAGCACAGAAGCAAAGCTGACCGGGGTTTTGATGAGCAGCTTGCGGCAATCGGCGCAAAGGTCATAATCTTCTCCGAATCTTTTGTCGGCCGGCTTTTCGCCGCACATCACGCAAAGCTCCGCCGAAACCGTGGTTTCATCGGCCTCGTCTTCTTCCGGCGGCGTCACGGGAATGCCGCCCAGTTCTTCTGCGCTGATCTCATCGCCAAGATTCTGCAGACGCTCAACGGTCTGTTCCTCAACAGACTGCTCCCCCGCCGGTTCGTCAGAAGCCTGTTCTTCTGTCGGTTCGAGCAGATCGGTCTCATCGACTGCCTGCGCACCGTCGAACAGCTCTTCGTTTTTGTTTTCGTTATCCAAAACAAAGCCCTCCGTTTTCATAATATTAGTATCATAACACGATTCCGCTCATATTTCAAATAAAATTCATAAATTTTGAAGATTTTCATGTTTCATTTTTCTTTTCAGGCGTTTTGCTTTGCTGCATCCGCGGGTTTTTCCGGCAAGTTCTTTCAAAAAATGCTTGACGAACCAATCGTTTTATGGTATATTATTCGGGCATCAAATGCTGGTGTAGCTCAGTTGGTAGAGCAGCTGATTTGTAATCAGCAGGTCGGG
>CAMJHI010000266.1 GCA_946405475.1 uncultured Clostridia bacterium | reverse complement strand
TCGGGCAGGAGAATTGCAAGAGCACAGCGGCGAAGAATTCACGACGCCTTCTGCCTCAACCTCAGCCGGTCGGCGATCATGGCGATAAACTCGCTGTTGGTCGGTTTGCCGCGCGTGTTCTGAATGGTGTAGCCGAAATAGGAGGAGAGCACGTCCACGTCGCCGCGGTCCCACGCCACCTCAATGGCGTGGCGGATGGCGCGCTCCACGCGCGAGGAGGTGGAATGGTACATTTTGGCGACTGTGGGGTACAGCAGCTTGGTCACCGCCGAGATCATTTCCGGGTCCTCCACCGAAAGCCGGATGGCCGTGCGCAGGTATTGATAGCCCTTGATGTGCGCCGGTACGCCGATCTGGTGCATGATCTCGCTGATGGTGGCGTCCAGCGAAGTGTCGGCGTTCTGCCGCATTATGTTCGGCTGACCGCTGCGGCTCCGAGCGGCCCGTTGTTTGATTCGCTGCACAAGTGTTTCGGGATCGAACGGTTTAATAAAATAATAGTCTGCGCCCGCGGTCAGCAGCTCCTGCTGCAGGCTCTCCTTGTCCACGCCGGAAAGCACCAGAACGAGCGGCCGCTTGCCGCCCTTCAGGGTGGGCAGCACCCGCAGCACGCCGATGGCGTCCAGATGCGCCATGAACGCATCCATGAGCAGCACGTCGGGCTGCCATTCCGCCACTGCGGCCAGCACGGCGGAACCGTCTTTTGCAACGGGTTTCACCTCAAAGCCTTCCCGGCGGAACGTTTCGGCGCACAGCGACGCATAGTCGGATCGGTCATCGGCCAGCAGGATCTTCATTTGTTTTTCCATGTCTATTACCTCCGTGGTTTGATTTGTCATAATATTACCATAAAATGACATTTCTGGCAATAGATAATTTGGAAAAACTTGAAAAATTTACATTTTATGCCAATTATTATTGGGAACAGCCGCTGCCCGCTAAAATATTATAACCATAATATGCGCTTTTTCACGCTGCGCTCCGACTGATCTGCTGCGCAAGCTGCCGGGCGGTCCGGACCATGCTCTGGGCAAAAACCGCGTAACCCTGCTGCGGGTCGTTGACAAAAACGTGTGTTACTGCGCCGACCAGCCTGCCGTTTTGCAAAATCGGGCTGCCGCTCATGCCCTGCACGATGCCGCCCGTGATGGCCAGCAGGCGCTTGTCTGTGATGCGGATGATCATATTCTTCTCCTGCGACGCCGCCCGGAAGAAACGGGTGATCTCGATGTCGAACCGCTGCGGGCCGGTTTTGTCAACGGTGGCGATGATCTGCGCTTTGCCGGTCACGACCTCGTTGATCAGGGCAACGGGCAGGCTTCCGGCCGTATCGGGGCGCTCGGCCGCCAGACCGTAAACGCCGCCTTCGCAGTTCAGCTCCACCGTTCCGATCACGTCGTTGTGGAAAAAGCCGCACAATTCACCGGGCGTTCCCGGTGTTCCTTTGATGCAGCCCCGCACCTCGGCGCGCACCATTTCTCCCTCGCGCACCGGCATGATCTCGCCGGCGTCGCTGTCGCAAATGGCGTGGCCGAGCCCGGCGATGACGCCGCTTTGGGGGTCGGTGAACGTGACGGTGCCCACGCCCGCGGTGGAATCCCGCACCCAGATGCCGATGTGGTACGTGCCGTCCGCCGCCGCAGCCGGGGTGATCGCGGTGCTTTTTTGGCTGCCGTTGCGGGTGAAGCTCACCTTCATCTTTTGCCCTTTGCTGCTTTGAACGGTTTGGGCAAGCTGCGCGTTCGAGGTCACGCGGATGCCGTCGATTTCCGTGATGACGTCGCCCGGCCGGAGCCCGGCCTTCTTCGCCGGGATCACGGCGCCGGCTTTGCCGTTGACGGAGCTGATCTGTGTGATCATCACGCCGTCTGTAAACAACCGCAGCCCGAACGCATCGCCGCCCGGGATCACGTGATCCCGCTCCACGATCTCCACCGTGGCGCTTTTGACGGGGATGGCGTCAAACAGCTTGAGCTGCGCGCGGTATTGACGGGCGCCAGCGGCCGCTGTTTCGTCCGGCGTGTCGCACGAGCAGCGGAAAAACGGCGTTCCTGTCGTCAGGCTTGCCAGATCCGTTGCCGTGTAGCGGTCGGGTTCAAATTCCGTGCCGTACCAGATCAATAGAAAAAGCGGAAAGGCCAGGATCAGTCCGAACACGCTCACGGCTTTGATTGCTGCTTGCATATGGCACCTCTGATCTTGTTTTGAGCCGCATGGTTAATTTGCGCACAATTTTTGCGCTTAATCCGTTAATTTTTGGTGCAACTCACGATTATCGAAAAAACACGAAAAAATTGCGAAAAAACTAAAAAAAGGTGTTGACAGGGGAAAAAGTATGTGGTAATATGTTCAAGCCGTCGCAAGAGAGGCGGCAGCGCACCTTGAAAATTAAACAACGATTCAAGTATGAACAAACCCTTGAGATTTTTTTGAAGTAGTACTTCAACAGTAATTCTGCGAACAAAGCAGAATCGCTAGCAGCGCTAGCAAAGAATTGAGCGATTAAGCTCTGAAGATTCGATTTCAATATTTAATTGAGATACAATTTTTAGAGAGTTTGATCCTGGCTCAGGACGAACGCTGGCGGCGTGCCTAACACATGCAAGTCGAACGGACTGATTCCCTTCGGGGATGAAAGTTAGTGGCGGACGGGTGAGTAACGCGTGAGCAACCTGCCTTTCAGAGGGGAATAACGTTTGGAAACAGACGCTAATACCGCATAACGCATAGGTGTCGCATGGCATTTATGCCAAAGGAGCAATCCGCTGAAAGATGGGCTCGCGTCCGATTAGATAGTTGGTGGGGTAACGGCCTACCAAGTCGACGATCGGTAGCCGGACTGAGAGGTTGAACGGCCACATTGGGACTGAGACACGGCCCAGACTCCTACGGGAGGCAGCAGTGGGGGATATTGCACAATGGGCGAAAGCCTGATGCAGCAACGCCGCGTGAGGGAAGACGGTTTTCGGATTGTAAACCTC
>CAMJHI010000265.1 GCA_946405475.1 uncultured Clostridia bacterium | reverse complement strand
TCCTCCTCCGGCGTCAGCAGCGGAACGTGACCGATCTCTTTGAGGTAGACCTTGCCCGGATCGTCCATGGCGATGCTCTTGGAATCGGACGAAGCGACGGTTTCCGTGCCGCTCTTGCCTTCGGTTTCAAAGGCGATGGCTTCCAGCGCGATGTCGCCCAGATCGTCGATGATCTTGATGCTCTGGCTCTCGATGGTTTCATAGAGGCTGTCCAGCTCGTCCAGATCGAGATCCATTTCCTCCATGGCGGCGTCGATCTCGTGGGTGGTCAGCTTACCGCTGAGCTTGCCCTTTTCGATCAACTGACGCAATGCGTTTTTTCTTTCTGCTGCTTCCATGTTCTTTCTCCTTCTCTATCCTTCTTGTTTGAAAAGCTTGCGGAACTCTTCGTCGCTGAAAGAAGAAACGTCGCCCACACCCGCTTTAGTTTTTTCCTCTTTCAAACGATTTATGCACTCGGCGCACTCGGCGCCGCTGTTGCCTGAGGGAAGGCCGGCGTTGATCACACCGGTCAGACGGCCGATCTCATCGGTCGTGAAATACTGCGCTAAGATCGTGATATCCGGCTGCTCGCCGTTTTGCAGATACGGCAGGATCACCTGAAAGACCCGCCTGTAAAAATCGGACAAAAACAGGTCTTCATTCAATTCGCCGCTCAATTTGCGGTACAGTTCCGGGCTGCGCACCAGATTGGCGATCAGACGTTCCTCTGCCCGCACGGCGCCGAGGCTGGCGCTCACGGCGATGCTTTTGTCGACCGTGAACGACTGCGTCTGGATCTTGCGGAACGCCTCGCGCTCCCGCCCGGCCCTGCGGCGCCGCCGCGCGGCGCGCACCTGACTGACGATGGATTCTTTGGCGATGCCCAGATCGTTGGACAGACGCGATTCGTACACGTCGCGTTCGATATCGGAATCGATCGACGCTAAAATGCCGACCGCTTCGCGCATGAAGTTGATCTTGCCGTCGTCGGTGGTCACGTCAAAGGGCTGCTTCGCTTTGTTCAGCCGGAATTCGATGTCGTTGGCCGCGCCGTCGATGATGGCGCGGAACCGCTCGGGACCGTATTTTTTGATAATCTCGTCCGGGTCCTTGCCGCCGCTGAGCGCGAGTACGCGCACCTTGACACCGACCTTGGAAAACGCCGCGATCGCCCGCTGGACCGCCTTTTGGCCTGCCTCGTCGGAATCGTAGGAAAGCAGCACCTCGTCGGCATAGCGGCTGACAAGGTTCACCTGCTCATCCGGCAGCGCCGTGCCCAGACAGGCGATGCTGTTGGTGAAGCCGGCCTGATGCAGGGCGATGGTGTCCATGTAGCCTTCTGTCAGTATTAAACGGCGCTCGCCGCTGTTTTTCGCAAAATTCAATCCGAACACGCCGGATCCTTTTTTATAGACCAGCGTATCGGCGGTGTTGATGTATTTGGGCTTGGAATCGTCAAGCACCCGCCCGCCGAAGGCGACCACGCTGCCGCCCACGTCAATGATGGGCACGATGGCGCGGTTGCGGAAATTATCGTAATAATTGACCTTGCCGTTCTTTTCGCTTTTGCGCGCCAGATTGGCGTCGACCAGTTCCGGCATGGAATAGCCCTTTTGATGAAGATGATCGCACAGAGCGTGCCAGTCGTTCGGCGCATAGCCGAGCCCGAAATGGCGAATGGTGCTCATGGTATAGCCGCGGTCAAGCAGATAATCAAGACACACGCGCCCCTGCGGGCCCATGAGGCATTCATGGAAAAAACGTGCGGCTTCGCGGTTGGCCGCCAGCATCCGACGGCGGCGGTTGCTCACGCCGTCGTCAAAGCCGTCCTCCGGCAGCGGCAGGTTCGCGCGCTGCGCCAGAACCTTGACGGCGTCCAGATAGCCGAGGTTGTCGATGCGGCGGATGAAGGTGATCACGTCGCCCCCCGCGCCGCAGCCGAAGCAATAAAACGACTGCGTGTCGAGATAAACGGTGAAGGAGGGCGTTTTTTCATTGTGGAACGGGCACAGGCCCTTCATGGTGCTGCCGTGACGGCGCAGATTGACATAGGAGGAAATGACCTCGGAGATCTCATTCTTATCCCGAAGCTCACGCAAAAAATCTTCCTGGATTCTTCCAGCCATTGCTTTCTCCTTTTGTCAGATCGGCCAGGAATCGGGCACGAACAGGGTCTGGAACGTGTGAACGGCAAAACGGTCGCTCATGCCGGCAATATAATCGCAAATGGCGCGGTCGGCGCCCTCACGCAGGCAGACCTCTTCAAAGGGGTTGGGCAGCTTGTCGGGATGATCGGCGTAATACTCATAAAGCATTTTGATCATCTGAGCGGCCTTGCCCTCTTCACTTTTGCAGTAAGGGTTGGTGTAAACCTTCAAAAACATGAACGAATGCAATTCGTCAAACGCCTGCTGCACGTCCGGCGCCAGACAGATCGTGAACTCGCTGGTTTCGATGGCGGAGCGCACGAGCGTGTCGATACGCTTTGATTTGGAGCCGCCGAGCGCCGTGCGCAAAGCGGCGGGGATGTCGGTTTCGGCCATGACGCCCGCGTTGACGGAATCCTCGATATCGTGATTGACGTAAGCGATGCGATCCGCCAGACGGACGATCTGCCCCTCAAGCGTCATCGCCGGTTCGCCGCCCGTGTGGCGCTCGATGCCGTTGAGCACTTCTTTGGTGAGGTTGAGGCCTTTGCCGTCTTTTTCCAGGCAGCGGCACACGCGCACGCTCTGTTCATAATGGCGGTAGCCGCCGGGATACAGCTCGTTGAGCGCGCGTTCCCCCGCGTGACCGAACGGCGTGTGCCCGAGGTCGTGCCCCAAGGCGATGGCCTCGGTGAGGTTTTCGTTGAGCCGCAGCGCCACGGCGATGGTGCGGGCGATCTGCGTGACCTCAAGCGTATGCGTCAGCCGGGTACGGTAATGATCGCCCTCCGGCGACAAAAACACCTGCGTTTTATGCTTTAAGCGGCGAAAGGCGTTGCAGTGGATGATGCGGTCACG
>CAMJHI010000264.1 GCA_946405475.1 uncultured Clostridia bacterium | reverse complement strand
AGCTCTTCTTCGTTGCCGACCTTTTCGTTTTGCAGGTTTTCGGTCAGCGTTCCGGCAAGCGTCTGATTTGACAAAAGCGCTTCGATCTTTTCGGCGATGCTCTCGCCGGTCATCTCGGCGAGCAGCGCGGTCTTGCCGTCGCTGAGCTGATCGAACACGGTGGAAAATTTCGTGGCGACGATGGGTTTGGCAAAGCACTTGGCTTCGTCGAGCGCGATGGATTTGCCCTCATAATGCGAGGGCTGCACGTAAAGGTCGCAAAAAGCCACATACGGGTACGGGTTCGTGCGCTCCCCGAGCAGGATCAGGTGTTCGCCCAGCTCTTTTTCGGCGATCTCGCGCTCGATCTGCTCTTTGAGTTCGCCCGTGCCGATGCAGAACCACTGGAACGCGACGCCGTCGCGCTTGAGCTTTTCGGCGGCGGCCACCGCTAAGTCGTAGCCCT
The DNA here is from genome assembly GCA_946405475.1 of uncultured Clostridia bacterium. Taxonomy (GTDB): domain Bacteria; phylum Bacillota; class Clostridia; order Oscillospirales; family Acutalibacteraceae; genus UBA8612. The sequence goes on along the minus strand of CAMJHI010000264.1, from coordinate 2,544 downwards.
TGGGCGGGCTGATGCGCCCCACGGTGAGCAGCTTCGGGTCGCTGACGGCCAGGTATTCTTCGGGCGCTTCGGCCGCCTGCTTTTTCAAAACGGCGGGCGACGTGATGTTTTCGATCACGGTGATCTTTTCGGCCGCCTCCGGAAAAACCTTTGTCAGCACGTTGGCGCATTCGGGCGACACGGCGACAAAACGATCGAGCTTTTTCACGAACGGACGGTCAAAGCCCGCCGAGAGGCCGAGCTTGGAATAATCGCTGTGGATGTAGCCGATTTTTGTTTTCGCGTTGACGCATGCCGCGGCGTAATACAGCGCGTTGCCTTCAAGGTAGCCGACGGCGGCGTCATATTCTTTTGTGAGCTTCGGCAGCGTTTTTTTCAGCGCGTTCCAGACGGCTTTTCGGTCGCCCTTTTGCAGCGCCTTGGCGTAGCGCAGGCGGTTGAGCGCAAAGCCCGGCTCGGCGTGCGCCAGCGCGTAGCGAACCGCGCCGCTTGCCGCGCCGTCAAACGCGGCGTAGCGTTCGCCGGCGTCGAGCACAGTCACGCCCGGCGGCACGAGGGGCAAAAACAGCCCTTCGCGGCGGAACAGCAGCAGGTCGATCTCAAACCGTTCGGTCTGCGCCAGCAGGGTGAGCAGCGTGATCAGGCTGCGTTCCGCACCCCCGCTGCACAGGGAGGGAATGATAAACAGCAGTTTCTTTTTCATGCTTCCAGCATCTCTTTCAGCGCTTCCCCGGCGGAAGCCGAGGCCGCGACGGTCTGCGGCATGACCGCCTGCAGCCGCGCCTTCATGGCGGGCGCGTTCGCCGCCAGGTCGTTGAAGCAGTCGATCAGATCCTGCGCCGAGGTCATGTCCATGACGCTTTTCACGCACTTGACCTCGCCGAACAGGTCGGTGGCAATGCCGCGCGCCTTGATGTTGTAGCCGAACGCGAACGCCGGCACGCAGGAGGAATAAGCGCCGATGATGGCGTGGGTGCGCGCGCCCATAAACAGATCGGTGCGGGCGACGTAGCCTTTGTATTGCGAAGCGGAAAGGTCGCCGGGCAGCAGCAAAAGCCTGCCGCCGCATTTTTCGTTGATCTGTGCCAGGTATTCGTGATCGTCGTTCTCTTCGATGTTGGTCACGTGGGGAATGAGCACGGGGGTGTAGTCGGTTTCGGTTTCGAGGTAATGGATCAGCCCGACGACGTAGTCATCCAGCCCCGGGCAGCAGCGATCCACCAGCGGGCTGAAATTGAGCCCCACGGTTTTGCCGCCCCAGCCCTCGGGCAGCGGCAGCTCCTCTTTGGGCAGGGTGAACGCCGGGTCGGGTCGCCGCACGAGGCTGGTGACACCCGCGTTTTTCAGCACCTGTTCTGTCAGGCTTTCGCGGGTGAAAATGCCGTCCATCGATTGCAGGGTGGCGATTTTTTCGGCGGTCAGGTCGGTGTCGCCAACGGAACAGCCCCAGGCGAACACCTTTTTGCCCATCGCCTTGAACTGCGCGGTCAGCGAGCGGACCAGCGCGTTGTCGCCGTAGCAGAACGTGTCGCCGCCGATGAGCAGGCACACGTCATAATCCCGCGCGAAACGCACGGTGTCGGCCAGCGCGGCCTTGAAATAATAGCGCTCGGTGTGCAGCGCCTTGATATAAAATGCGTTGATCAGTTTCTTGATACCGGCGGGCTTGTGCAGACGGGTCTCAAACACCGTCAGCTCCGGAATGTCGCACAGCGCCTGATCCTGCGCGGCGTCGTAGGAACAAAGCCCGATCGCGCAGTCGGGAAAGCAGCGGCGCAGCATCGCAACGGTGGTGCGCACGATCGCTTCGCACCCGCGGTTATAGCAGCCGGAATGGTCATAGAGAAGAAAACGCATAAGTAAGATTACCTCCGGTCATTGATGAGCTTTTGCAGCGTCAGCGCCGCCATGGTCTGCGGCACGCTCCGCTTTTGGAACGCGGCGGCGAGCATGGTGCAGATCCGGCCGCCGTTGGCCCGCAGCTCGGGCAGCGCGAAGTCGATTTTTTTCATCAGCTCATCGTTGGCAAAATGGATCGCGGCAGCGCGTTTCGCTTCGCCGCGGCTCACGTGCAGCGCCCGCTGCAAAAAATCGGCCAGCTCCGTAAACAGAAACACGGATTTTTTGACGCGCACGGTTTCTTCGTCCAGCCCCAGTGCGCAGAAGAGCCGCATTTCGGCGTCGTCGGTGGAAAGCAGGGTTTCCATCCGCTTGTCGGAATGCATGGCGCTTGAGGCAACGTCGCGGTAATAATAGCCGACCGTGTCGGCCGACACGATGCGGCGGCAGAAACGAAGCGCGGTCAGCACAAACATTTTATCTTCCCCGATGCGAACGCCCACCGGAAACCGAACGTCGTTTTCGATGAGGAGCGAACGGCGGATCACCTTGCTCCAGACGCTGTTCTGGCCGCCGTTTGTCATCATTTTGCGGGCGAAAACCGATGCGATCTCATCCCGTTCCATCACCGTGCCCGCCGGGAAAAACAGCCGCTGCGGCCGTCGACCTTCTTTGCGGTCAAAGGTCAGGCCGCCGTAGGCCATG
>CAMJHI010000263.1 GCA_946405475.1 uncultured Clostridia bacterium | reverse complement strand
TACCGACACAATGAGCGGAAGGAAGGATGAAACATGATCCGAGCATATGCGCCGCAGGACGTGGCGCGGATGATCGACATCTGGAACGAAGTGGTGGCTGACGGCGTCGCTTTTCCGCAGGAGGAACCGCTCAACGAAGAAACCGGCGCGGCGTTTTTTGCCGCGCAGAGCCATTGCGGCGTGGCGGAAGCAGACGGACAGGTGGTCGGGCTTTACATCCTGCACCCCAACAACGTCGGGCGCTGCGGCCACATCGCCAACGCCAGCTACGCCGTCGACGCCCGCTGCCGCGGGCACCACGTCGGGGAACAGCTTGTGCAGGACAGCCTGGCACAGGCCAAAGAGCTGGGCTTTCGCGTTTTGCAGTTCAACGCGGTGGTGGAAAGCAACCATGCGGCGCGGCATTTATATGAACGCCTCGGCTTCGTGCAGCTGGGCACCATCCCCGGCGGCTTCCGCCTGAAAAACGGACAGTACGAAAACATCTGCCCGTATTACCGCGTTCTGTGATGAATAAAAACAAAACAATTGTTTGAAGGTGAACGGCATGCAGCGCATTTACGTAACGCTTAAAGAAAAACTGGCCTACGCCGGCGCGGCGGGCGGGCAGGTGCTCAGCAGCTCGTTTTTAGGGCTGTACGTCACCTACTTTTTCGTCAGTGTGTTCGATATCGACGCCCGCTGGGTGAGCACGGTGCTGTTCATCATCGGCGTCTGGGACTCGGTGAACGACCTGATGATGGGTGCGCTCATCGACAAAACGCGCACGCGCTTCGGCAAGCTCAAGCCCTACCTTGTGGCGACGCCCCTGCCGATGATGGCCGCGGTCATCCTGCTGTTTTCCGGCCCGATGCTGCTGGGGAACGAGAGCAGCCGCTCGATCAAAAAGGTGCTGTTCATGCTCATCGTCTATTTCGTGGTCGAATGGTTCATGACCATGACGGACGTGCCGCTGTGGAGCTTTTCCAGCGTGATCTCCCCCAACCCCGCCGAGCGTTCCACCATCATCACCATGGGGCGCTTTGCCACCTACATCATCGGCAACATCCCCGTGGTCGCCGTGCCGCTGTTCATTGACCTGTGTCTGGGCGGCAAGCTGGGCGTGCCGCTGAAAACGGTGTTTTTCGTCATGGCGGTCGTGTTCGCCTGCGTGGGCATGGGGCTGTATTTTGTCGGCGGGCTGACGGTGAAGGAGCGCATTGCCGACCCGGAGGATCACACGCCCAAAATCAAGGAGAGCCTGCGGTATCTGTTTGCCAATAAATATCTGCTGCTGCTCGTGTGCTATCAGTTCATCGGCGCGTTTGCCAACTTTTCGGGCATTTTCACCACCTATTACTACATTGACGTTCTGGGCAGCATGAGCATTTCGCTGCTCATCGGCACGCCGGGCACGATCATTTCGTTTCTTTCCTACACCTACGTGCCCGCGCTGCAAAAGAAGTTTTCCAACAAACAGCTCATCATCATCGGCATGCTGGTCTACACCGTGACCGAGGTGGTGCTGTTCTTCGTCGGTCTGGGGCGCGCAGACAACATGAAGCTCATGGTTCCCGCGCTGATGATCCAGGGCATGATCGCCTCGACCGTGATCGGCATCCGCTCCATCATCCCCACGCAGATGGCGTGCGACACGATCGACTACATGGAGCACAAAACCGGCGTGCGCCGCGAGGGCATGACCTTTTCCTCCCTCAACTTCGTCAACAAGGTCGGCGCGAACATCGCCCGCTCCATCGGGCTGATGTTCCTGTCCGCCATCGGCTACGTCACCTCCAACACCGACGCGCACGCGGTGCAGTCCGCTTTCACCAAAAACGGCATTTGGACGATGTACACCATCGTGCCCTACACGGTCAGCCTGCTGGCCATCATCCCGCTGCTGTTCTATAAGCTCAACTCGCAGAAGATGAAGCAGATCAACGACGAGCTGGTACTCATGCGCAAAGAACGCGCCCGGTTTGACGCCGAGCGGGAGGTCGAGGCCTGACGGATGAATGGATCCGGTCAGCGACCACCGATTATTTCCACGCCGAACCGACACACCGTGAACAACGACTTCAAAACACAAAACCGGACACGTAACCGGCCCGGACAAATCATAATGAAACAAATCCCATCGGAAATGAAAGGACGACGACCATGAAAAAACCGACCATCGGCATTCAGCTTTACACCCTGCGCGATCATATCCAGACCGCGGAAGATTTTGACAGCACGCTCGCTCGTTTGAGCGCCATGGGCGTGACGGACGTGCAGATCTCGGCCATCGGCGACATTCCCGCGCCGGTGCAAAAGGAGATCCTCGACAAACACGGCATGAAGGTCTGCGTGACCCACAAGCCCTACGACCGCATGAGGAACGATCTGGACAACCTGATCGCCGAGCACAAGATCATCGGCTGTGACGCCATCGGGCTGGGCGCCGCGAGCGGAGACTACCGCGGCAGCGCGGAAAAGGTCCGCCGCCTGATCGCCGAAACGGACGAGATCGGCAAAAACATGCTGGCGCAGGGCTGCACGTTCCATTACCACAACCATGATTTTGAATTTCAGCGTCTGCCGGATTATGACGGGTGCATGATGGATCTGCTGCTAGCCGAAACAGACCCCGAAGCGTTCCATTTCATCCCCGACGTGGCGTGGATCCACTACGGCGGCAGCGACCCGGTCGAGGTGCTTCGCCGGATGGCCGGGCGCGTGAAGGTGATCCATTTCAAGGACTACAAGCGCGACGAAGCCGGCGAAAAGCATTTTGTGCCGCTCGGACAGGGCGTGGTCGATCTGCAGGCGTGCTACGACGCCGCGTGCGAGCTGGAAATTCCCTACATCATGTATGAGCACGACAACGAATGGCCGAACGACGACCCGTTCCTGGCCTGCGAACAGTCGTGGCAGTATCTGTGTGAGCTGAACGCGAAATAAAACCCCGACGATAAAAGCATGAAGAATATTTTGGACGTCACGACCCGGGCGGACTTCCGGGCGTGGCTG
>CAMJHI010000262.1 GCA_946405475.1 uncultured Clostridia bacterium | reverse complement strand
AAGGCGCGCTCCCGCACGATTTACGGCTCCACCACCTTCAACCGCCCGTCCCGCTTTTTGGAAGAGATCCCGGGCGAGCTGATCCGTGAAACCGGCCTGTCCCAGCGGCCCAAGCCTGCCCCGGGCGGTGCGGCGCCCCGCGCGGCCTCCTCCTATACGGCCGCCGCCAAACCCGCGGCCAAGCCGTTCGTGCCGAAGCCCGCCGCCCCGGGCGACATCGATTTTGCCCCGGGCGACGCCGTGCAGCACGGCGCCTTCGGCCAGGGCGTGGTGCTCTCGGTCAAGAAAATGGGCAACGACGCGCTGCTTGAGATCGCGTTTGAATCCACCGGCACCAAAAAGCTCATGGCCAAGTTTGCAAAGCTGAAAAAGATCTGATAACGGAGATGTCATTTTATGTTTAACCCCATTCCCCGCGGCGTTTATCCGACCATGATCACGCCGTACACGCCCGACAACAAAATCGACTACAACGCTGTGGAGCAGGTGCTCAACTGGTACAGCGAACGCGGCTGCGCCGGCGTTTTCGCCATCTGCCAGTCCAGCGAAATCTTTTTCCTTTCGTTTGAGGAACGCTATGAGCTGCTCAAATTCGTCATGGCGCACGCCCCGAAGGGCCTGACGATCGTCGCCTCCGGCCACACGGCGGACGACCTCGACACGCAGCTTTACGAGGCACAGAGGTTTATGGAGCTGGGCGCACAGGGCTACGTGCTCATTTCCAACCGCCTCGCGCGGCAGGAGGAAGGCGACGACGTGTTCCTGAAAAACGTCGACCGTTTTCTGACGGCTTTGCCCGAAACCGCCTTCGGCGTTTACGAGTGCCCCTACCCGTATAAGCGCCTGATGCAGCCCGAAACGCTGGGCAAGCTGGCGCGCACCGGCCGCTTTTCGTTTTTGAAGGACACCTGCTGCGATCTGGATATGATCCGGCAGAAGCTTGACGCCGTGAAGGGCACGGGGCTTGAAATCTTCAATGCCAACGGCGCCCTGCTGCTGGACAGCCTGAAAATGGGCTGCGCCGGTTATTCCGGCGTGATGGCCAACTTCCACCCGGAAATCTACGCGTGGCTGTGCGAAAACTACGAGACCCAGCCGGAAAAAGCGGAACTGGTCGGCGCCGTACTCGGCTTTTTCTCCGTGGCGGAATGTCAGACCTACCCCATCAACGCCAAGTATTACATGGGGCTGGAGGGGCTGACGCTGGGCTACACTTCCCGCGCGCGCAGCGTGGCGGAATTCGGCCCCAGCCGTCAGGTGGAGATCCGGCAAATGAAGACCGTGACCGATTTCATCAAACAAACCCTTGGGTTATAAACAATAAAAAGGAGACTGATCGCATGAAAGTTCCCGTGAAACAAACGCTCTGTGTCCTGCTTTCCCTCGTCATCGCCTTTTCCGCTTCGTCCGTCTGCTTTGCCGCCAACGGCAAGTGCGACTGCGGGCATACCCCCGTCGTATTTGTCGACGGCATCGGCGGGTCGCTCTATCTTGTCAACGAAGACGGCTCGCGCGATCTCGTTTTCACGCCCGACACCGACGTGATCGTGAAGGCGGTTGTGGGTCTGCTGCCGGTGCTGCCGTTGATGTTCTTCGGCCCCACGACCGGCGTTTTTGAACGCGCGCTCTCCAAGGCGGCGGGCGAGATCTTTGAGCCGATCCGCTGCGACGAAAACGGCGATTCGGTCTACAACATCAAGCCCGGCTCCGGCACGGAAGTCATTAAAGACCTTCATTACGATCCGGACGAATACTATCAGTTTGCCTACGACTGGCGGCTCGATCCGATGGTGAACGCGCAGCTGCTCGACCAATACATCGACAAGGTGCGCAGCGTGACCGGCCACGACAAGGTCATTCTTTCCTGCTACAGCGAGGGCGGCGAGGTCACCTTTGCCTACCTCAGCCTGTTCGGCAGCGCGAAGATCGAAAAATACGTCACCCTTTGCTCCGCGTTTCAGGGTCTGACCGCGGTGGGCTATATTTTCACCGGCAAGATCAACGTCGACCCGAAGCAGACCTACAACTTCCTCACCTCGTTCCTGCCCGCCATGTTCGGTGAAAACAAAGGGATCGATTTTGCCGTGAAGGCGGCCAAATACACGGGGCTGCTCCACGGGCTGTGCCGCGCGATCAACCGCCTGATCAAAAACGATTTTGACAGCTTTTACGAGCATTTTGCCCTGCCGTATTTCGGGCAGATGCCCGGCATCGTCGATTTCGTGCCGCAGGAAATGTACGGCGAGGTGCGCGAGCGCCTGTCCGACCCCAAGCATGCCAAGCTGCTGGCGCGGGCCGATCAGTACCATGACTATCAGGCCAACGCCAAGCAGATCCTGGATGAAGCGGTCGACGGCGGCATGAACCTCTGCATCGTGTCCAATTACGGCATTCACGTCATGCCCTTTGTCGGCAACAATCCCTATCAGTCCGACGCGCTGATCGATTCCGCCAAATCCAGCGGCGGCGCGACCATGGCGCCCGTCGGTCAGACGCTGGGCAGCGATTACAAGCAAAAGGTGCAGGACGGCCACAACCACCTTGCGCCGGACGGCTCGGCGGACGCGTCCACCTGCATGTTCCCCGAATACACCTGGCTGGTCGAGGGCTTCTGCCACTGGAACCGCCCGGACGAGCTGATGAGCTGGCTCATCGGCTTCAAGGGTCAGCCCACGGTGTTCACCGATGAACGGTATCCGCAGTTCCTTGTCGGTCACGACATCAACCAGATCTCTCCCATGAAATAAGATCCGATTCAAAAAGCCGTCGGACACACCAGACGTGTCCGGCGGCTTTTTTGCGTACCGCACCCAACACAAACGTTTCAATCAAACCGCTTTTCTCCAACAAAAATGTTTCGCGCAAATCGCCCTTTCCCAACACAAACGTTTCGCTCAAGCCTTTTCAAAGGCTTGCGGTTTCCAAAGGCGGCGCCTTTGGTCGCCGACCGCAGTCGGCGAAATTCCGGGCATCAGGAAGCGCAGGAGGGGAGGTGAACCCTCGCCGGGGGTTCCCCGGTGCGAAGCACGATTTCGCCGTGTTTTTCTGTCGAACGATCCCCT
>CAMJHI010000261.1 GCA_946405475.1 uncultured Clostridia bacterium | reverse complement strand
CAAATTGCAGGTGCAGGCCGCGCGCGCCGTGGCCGACGTTGTGGTGGTTTCCATGCACGGCGGCATCGAATATGCCGACGCGGCGAGCGAATTCCAAAAGAAATTTGCGCAGAACGCGGCCAACTGGGGCGCCGACGTGATCATCGGCACGCACCCGCACACCCTGCAGCCGGTCGAGATCCTCACCGCGGCCGACGGTCGGCAGGTGCCCGTGCTTTATTCATTGGGCAACTTCGTTTCGGCGCAGGATAAGCCCAAGCGCCTCATCGGCGGCATGGCGTGGCTCACCTTCACCAAGGATCATGCCACCGGCAAGGTCACCGTCGACAAGCCGCAGTTTGATTTCGCCATCACGCATTACGGCGGGGGCTTTTCGGGGCTCAAGCTCTATAAGCTTTCGCAGTACAATGATTCGCTGGCAAACAGCCACGGCATCCGCGGCGTGACGATGAAGGCGATCTATGAGCAGATCAACACGATCATCGGCGAAGAGTATCTGCTCGACGAATACAAGAACAAATAACATATTGACCCACCGTTACAGCATATACTTCACCAAAACGCTGTGAGGTGGGTTTATGTTTATCATTTCGCTTCGTTCTTCCGCATTCAAAGGCATTCTGGCGGGGGCGCTGTTCGTTGCCTGCGCCGTGCTGGGCGTTTATGCCGCCGGGCACAGTGTCGCCACGGCAAGCCGTTCGGCGGCCGCGGCGGATTATCGGGCGCAGAATGCCGAGCAGCGGCTGGCCTTTTTGTCGCAGTTCGGCTGGGAGGTCGAGGAGGACCCCGTGGAAGTCAGCGAGGTGCTCATCCCGGGCAAATTCGACAAGGCGTTTGAGGAATACAATGAGCTGCAGAAAAAGCAGGGGCTGGATCTGCTGCCGTACGCCGGCCGCCGCGCCAAACGCTGGACGTATGAAGTGAAGAATTACCCCGGTTACGAAAACACGGGGTTCGTGCAGGCAAACATGTTTGTGTATGAGGGCCGGGTCATCGGCGGCGATATCTGCTCGCTGGAAACCGACGGCTTCCTCCGCGATTTTTATTTTCCCGAACAGGAAGTGTCAACAGCACATGAAGGATCGACTGGATAAAATTTTGGCCTCACAGGGCGCGTTCAGCCGCAGTGAAGCGCGGCAGCTCGTGCGCGCCGGGCGGGTGCAGGTCAACGGCGTGACGGTCAGGGCGGCAGACGAAAAAGCCGACCCGCAATCCGACCAAATCACCGTGGACGGCGAACTGTTTATCTATCGCAAATACGTGTACATCATGCTCAATAAGCCGCAGGGCGTCGTCAGCGCGTCGGAATCGCCCGGCGATGTGACCGTGATCGACCTCATCCCGCCCGACCTCAAACGCCCGGGGCTGTTCCCGGCGGGGCGGTTGGATAAGGACACCACCGGCTTCGTGCTCGTCACGGATGACGGCGCGTTCGCCCATGAGATTTTGTCGCCCAAAAAGCATGTGGAAAAAACCTACGTCGCGCACCTGGCACGGCGCATTCCCGCCGAAGAAAAGCGGCGGTTTGAACAGGGCGTCGTGCTCGCGGACGGCTACGAGTGCCTGCCCGCCGCGATCCGCGAACTGAATGACGACGGCACGCTGGTCGAAATCAGGCTGCGCGAGGGAAAATATCACCAGATCAAGCGCATGGCGGCGGCGTGCGGCTCCCACGTGACCGCGCTGCACCGCGTTGCCATGGGTGCGCTCCCGCTCGATGAAGCCCTCGCCCCCGGCGAATGTCGATTGCTCACCGAGAAAGAAAAAAAGATGATTGTTGACCCATTTGACTCTTGACAAAGCTGAAAAAAGCCGATAGACTATTCATCGGAGGCGAACAAACGTTTGCTTCTGATTTTTTGTTTTAGGAGGTAATACTATCACAAGCATTGAATTCAGGAACGACCCGATGTTTCTGAGAAATCAATTCAAAGGCGTGGGTAGTTTCATCTGCCGCTGGTCAAAAAACAGCCGATCCAGCTTGATTCCGTTGCGCTGATCGGTTATGATAAGCTCAGCGAAGGTGAAACCGAAAAAATCGTCCACTTTTTTCTGGACGACAACAAGTTCGGCAGCATCTACAGCCAGACGGAGGAAAAGGTCGAAACGCTAAAAAGGTTCAAGGCGGTTTTGACGCCCGATTTCAGCATGTACACCGAAATGCCGACGGCGCTGCAGTTATACAACTGCTTTCGCAATCGCTGGGTCGGAGCGTTTCTGCAAAGCAAGGGTGTTACGGTGTTCCCACTGTTCGCTGGGGTGATCTGGAGAGCTTCAACTACTGCTTCGACGGGATCGAAAAGGCCTGTATCGTCGCCGTATCAACGGTTGGGTTGAGAAACGACAAGGCGAACTTTCTGCTCGGCTACAATGAAATGTTTCGCCGCATCCACCCCGAAGCGGTCATCTGCTACGGCAAGCCATTTGAAGAAATGAAGGGCAGGATCATTGCAGTCGACTACGCTGAAACGAACCGTTTGGGCAAGAACTGTTGTGTCCAAACTGTATGTGGACATACGGAATCTGTCTGCATACCCAAAGGCGGCGGTTCAGCCGGCGGCGCTTCGTCTGGGAATCCGATCATCTTTAACGAAGAAACCGATATGCCCGGTTTCCCAGGCTGGGAAAATAAAGCGCCGGGAAAAGATTTTGAATGGAAAGGTAATAGTGACATCGATCGGAATCAAGGAAGTTGGTACAATCCCAAAACAAAAGAAAAGTATTACTATGATATTAACCACCCTGACGGGAAACAACCGCATTGGGACTATAAGAATCCAAACGGTTGGGATAAAGGTTACAGAATATTTCCGGATGGTTCTTGGGAAAGGAAAGTGTTGGAATTGGAGGAGATAGACTATGTCAGAAAATAAAAGCTGGATCATAGACACTGCTGAAAGCTATTATAAAGACGGTTGGTTCAAAAATGCCATGTTCAGAAAATCGTCGTGTACTTATGGCGACCATGATCATTGTTTTATTTGCGGTAAGCGATTAAGTCAACACAATTACAGTGACAGTGAAAAGCAAGGGTATCATTCTGATTGCGGCGAAATATGGTTCTGCACGACCTGTTTTAACGAGTATGCAAAGTATCGCAAGCTGCCTTTGGAACGCAACACGATCCGCG
>CAMJHI010000260.1 GCA_946405475.1 uncultured Clostridia bacterium | reverse complement strand
GGGGCACAGCGGCTGCTTCGCCCCCTTTGCGGGCGACAACGTCACCGTTCACCGCGCGGAGCAACAGCTCGGCGGCGTGAAGATCCGTTCGCCGCTGCTCAGCGGCATCAAAGGCAACCTCGGCCGTTATGTGTTCCGCGGGGTCAGAGCCGTCGCTTACATCGTCGGCAAACAGATCCGGGCGAAATAACGAAGCAGACGGATTATTTTTCCGTTTTTTCGTGGTGGAACCGTTGCATTTTTCTTAAAAGAGAGTATAATTGTTTTGAATAATAAACATGGAGGTTCTGAAATGTTCAGTAAAAAGCTAACGCTTCGCGTCGTTGCCGTTTTGATGACAGCGCTTCTGGTGCTGCCCACGGCGGCGCAGGGCGTGTTCGCAGCGGCCGATCCGGAGATCACCGTCATTGTTGAAATGGACAGCGAGCCGCTGTTTTCGCTCAACTCCGTCGATCAGATCAGCGAAGAGCAGCAGCAGCGCTATTCCGAACGCACGCAGCGTGAGCGCGACAAGGTGCTTGCCCGCGCCGAAAAATCGGTCGGCAGCCTTGAAGTGAAATATGCCTACAGCGACGTGTTCAACGGCGCGGCGGTCACCATCCGCGAAAGCGAATTGAAAAACCTTGAAAGCGTTTACGGCGTGGCCAAGGTCTATGAACCGGCGAAGATCAAGCTGGCGAGCGACGATATCCCTGACGAAAATCTGGAAGAATTCAACGTGCGCGCCAAAGAAATGATCGACCTTGCCTCCGCCCGGGCTCAGGGCTACGAGGGCGAGGGCGTTCTGGTCGCCGTTATTGACGGCGGCTTCCAGACCGATCACGAAAACTTCCAAAAGATCGACGGCAGCGACAACAAGCTCTCGCGCAGCGACGTGCTTGACGTCATCCAGTCCGGCACGCTCAGCACGAAAAAAGCCACGAGCAAGGCTTATATCAATTCCAAAATTCCCTATTATTACAGCTACGCCCTCGAAAGCAACGACGGCAAGCCGCTGGAATCGGCAGACCCCGATCACGGCTCTCACGTGGCGGGCATTGCGGCGGGCAACGGCCCGACCGTGGAAGGCGTTGCGCCCAAAGCGCAGCTGGCCCTGATGCAGATCGCCTTTGAATCGACCGAGGCCTATATCAGCGACGTGGTCGCCGCCATCAACGACGCGGTGGCGCTCGGCGCGGACGCCATGAACATGAGCTTTGGCGAAAACTGGGTCGGCGCGGATTTTGAGGCGTATGAGCCGATGACCAAAGCGATCGAGAATGCGCGCAGCGCGGGCGTCTTTGTCGCGGTTGCCGCGGGCAATGAGAGTTATCTTTACACAGAAACCAGCAACCCGTATTACGGCACGGATTGCTTCCCCTCCACCGCGCCCGGCGCAACGGCGGTCGGCGCGGCGAACAGCGATTGCTTTGCCAGCATCGGCAATTCGTCGTTTACGTTCGGCGGCAAGGCGTATGACGTGTTCGTGGCGGTGGACGGCTACACGAGCGGCGGCGATTATGACATGACCGCGCCGCTGGCGCTGGGTAACCTGCGCGCCGATTTCACCTTCTTCTTCCGCAACAACAGCTTTGTCGACAAGTTCGTGCCGGTCACCAAAAGCGGTCCCCGGTTCAAAGCGAGCAAGATGATGGATCAGCTTTCGCAGATCTTTGCGCTGGAAGCGGCTGGCTGCCTGATGAGCCGATCGCTTTATGAGGAGATCGAAAACGAATTGTTCGCGCACTCCTTCTTCTTCCCCATGCCGGCTGTGCTCGTTCTGTCTGACGCCGACTTCAACGCGGCGGTTGCCGCCGGCACGGTGACGGTCACCGAAGGCTTCCCCGACGCGATGGCGTATTTTTCCACCTGGGGCTTTGACCGCGACCTGCAAAACGGCGTCGATGTGTCCGCGCCCGGCACGGACGTGTATTCTTCCGTCACGGAAGGCGGATACACGTATCTGGGCGGCACCTCCATGGCGTCCCCCTGCGTGTGCGGCGCGGGCGCGCTGATGAGCGAACGGATCAACCGCAGCGGCGTCAAGCTCGGCGGCGCCCAACGCGTTCTGTTCATCGAGAACGCGCTGAAAAACGCGGCGGTGCCCTATGTGGATGAAAACGGCGAATACCTTTCGCCCCGTCTGCAGGGCGCGGGTCTGATGAACGTCGGCGCGGCGCTTCAGAACACCGCGGCGCTGACCGACGCGCTGCGGGGCGGCGAGGCGGAGCTTCACCTCGGCACGGCGCTGGGTGACAAATTCACGTTCAGCTTCAAGCTCACCAACCGTTCCGACGCGGACAAAACCTATGCCTGTTCCGCCGCCTTCACCACGGATTCTTACGACGAATACGAGTCGGAAGAAGCCGAAGCCGACGACGCTGTGGTGCGCTACGTCGATCCGGAAACGAGAACGGCGCTGCAGGCGGTCGTCACCGGCCTTGAAAAGCCCGTCACCGTTCCGGCGGGCGGCAGCGTGATCGTTGACGCGTCCGTCGCGCTCGATCCCGAACAGACCGCCGGGCTGTCTGAAATCTTCTCCAACGGTTTTTATGTCGACGGCTTCCTGATTGCCGAAAGCGAAGGGGAGACCCTTGTCCTCCCGATGACGGGCTTTTACGGCGATTACTACGCCGTGCCGGCCGTGACGGAAATCGAGGTCAGCTTTTCGGTTCTGGGCGATTCCGTCCAGTTTAACATCGGCGCCTATGCCGCCTGTTCCATCAGCCGCGCCGAGGCTGTCGTGACCGATGAAAACGGCGCCGTGATCTGGAGCCGTGAATTGACCGACTTATCCTTGGCCGATTATTACCGCGTTGTCTTTTCCAATGAAGAGGAGCCGCTTGAGGGGCTGGCCGAAGGCACTTATCACGTGACTGTCACCGTTCTGCCCGCGTCGAAGGGCGCGCAGGAGCAGACCTATGAAGACGATTTTTACTTCCCCGGTCTGCAGGATCTCAACATTCTTTCATGGCAGCTGATCCCCGACGGCGAAGGCTATCAGGTTCGCGCCGTCAGCGAGAGAAAAGACCTTGAGCGTGTGAACCTCACCGGCGTTACGTTTGCCGCGCGCGGCGAATATGCCTCCGCTTGGCTCGATTTTGAGGAGGAAACGGACGAGGGCTTTGTTTACACCGGCTATGTGTTCGCCAAGAATGTT
>CAMJHI010000259.1 GCA_946405475.1 uncultured Clostridia bacterium | reverse complement strand
CGCGGCCGTCGGCTGCATCGAGGGCATCCGTTCGCTGGATCAGACCGGCGAGATCACCGTGATCTCCCGGGAATGTCACCCGGTCTACAGCCGTCCGCTGATCTCGTATTATCTCGAGGGCAAGACCGATTTAACGCGCATGAAATACCGCGGCGATTCGTTTTATGCCGACAACGGCTGCCGCGTGCTCTACGGCGTGAGCGCCGAAAAGATCGACCCGCAAGGCAAGACGGTTTCGCTGGACAGCGGCGAAACGCTTCCCTACGACGCGCTGTGCGTCGCGACCGGGTCCGGCCCGTTCGTGCCGCCGTTTGAGGGGCTGGAAACGGTCGAAAACAAGTTTTCGTTCATGACCCTTGACGACGCGCTTGCGCTTGAACAAGCGCTCACGAAAACGTCGCGTGTTCTGATCGTCGGCGCGGGGCTGATCGGGCTGAAATGCGCGGAGGGCATCCGCGATCGCGTCGGCTCCGTCACCGTTTGCGATCTGGCCGACCGCGTGCTGTCGAGCGTTCTGGACGCCGACTGCGCCGCCCTTGTGCAGCAGCATCTGGAAGAAAACGGCATACGCTTTCTGCTTTCCGACACGGCTGTTCGGTTTGAAAACAACGCCGCCGTGATGAAAAGCGGCCAAACGGTCACCTTCGACGTGCTGGTGCTCGCCGTGGGCGTGCGGGCGAACACGGTGCTGATCAAAAGCGCGGGCGGCACGGTCAACCGCGGCATCGTCGTCAATGAAAAAATGGAAACCGATCTGCCCTTTGTCTGGGCGGCGGGGGACTGCGCCGAAGGGTTCGACGCAGCGCTGGGCGCCAACCGCGTGCTGGCTATTCTGCCCAACGCCGTGATGCAGGGACGGACCGCCGGGGTCAATATGGCGGGCGGCTGTCAGACCTTTGAAAATGCCGTCGCCATGAACTCGATCGGCTTTTTCGGTTATCACATCATGACCGCCGGCTGTTACGACGGGGAAATGACGGAAGAACGCGCAGACGGAACGCTGAAACGCTTCTTTGTCAAAAACGGTTTGCTCAACGGCTTTATCCTGTTGGGGGCGACCGACCGCGCCGGTATTTATACGGCGCTGATCCGCGAACAAACGCCGCTGGCTTCCATCAATTTTGAGCTGACGCAAAAGGCGGCGTCCAATCTGATCTTTTCGCGGGAAACCCGTAGAAAACGATTCGGAGGTGTGGTATAATATGAAAATAAATGCGGAAGGGCTCGACTTTTTTGCCATCAATGAAGCCATCCGGGCTGCCGGGCGTGAGGTGACCCTCACGGGCTGTCTGGGCCAGCGGTTCATCGCGACGGGCATGTCCGACGTTTCGCTCACGGTCGAAGGCGTGCCGGGCAACGCGCTGGGCGCCTACCTCAACGGCGCTTCGATCACCGTCATGGGCAACGCGCAGGACGCGGTGGGCGACACGATGAACGACGGCTCGATCGTGGTGCACGGCAGTATCGGCGACGCCGCGGGTTACGCCATGCGCGGCGGCTCCATTTACGTCAAGGGCAGCGCCGGTTACCGCGCCGGAATTCATATGAAAGCCTATCGGGACAAGGTGCCGGTCATGGTCATCGGCGGGTGTGCCGGCAGCTTTTTAGGCGAATATCAGGCCGGCGGCGTCATCGTCGTGCTGGGGCTTGACGGCGGCCGGATCGTCAGCAACTTTCCGTGCACGGGCATGCACGGCGGCAAAATGATCCTGCGGTCGGATTGCCGGGACGTCGTTTTTCCCGATCAGGTGTCGGCCCGACCGGCTTCGGATGAAGAACTGCCCGAAATCAGAACATACGCGGCGGAATACTGCCGTCTGTTCGGCGGCGACGTTGAGTCGGTGATGGCTTCGCCCTTCACGGTCGTCACACCGGACAGCAGCAATCCGTATCAGCGTTTATATGTAGCAAACTGAGGAAAGTGGGAGAGCATATGAAATACTCCAAAGAAGAGGTCATGCAGTACGTGGCGGAGGAAGACGTCAAGTTTATCCGCCTCGCGTTTTGTGATGTGTTCGGCAAGCAAAAGAACATTTCCATCATGCCGCATGAGCTGCCGCGCGCGTTTGAGCACGGCATCGCTTTTGACGCTTCCGCCATTGCCGGCTTCGGCGATGAAACGCATTCCGACCTCTTCCTTCACCCCGAGCCGGACACGCTCACCTGGCTGCCGTGGCGGCCGGAGCACGGCAAGGTCGTGCGCATGTTCTGTTCCATCCGCCGGCCGGACGGTTCGCTTTTCGCCTGCGACACCCGCAGCCTGCTCAAGCAGGCGGTGAAGGATGCGGAGGCGGCCGGGCTGACCTTCTATTTCGGCGCGGAGCAGGAATTCTATCTGTTTGAACTGGACGAAAAGAACCGCCCCACCAAAACGCCTTACGACAACGCCGGATACATGGACATTGCGCCGGAGGATAAAGGTGAAAACGTGCGGCGGGAGATCTGCCTGATGCTCGAACAGATGGGCATTCGCCCGGAGAGCTCTCACCATGAAGAGGGACCCGGCCAGAACGAGATTGATTTTCGCTATGCCGACGCGCTCACGGCCGCCGACAACTGCATGACGTTTCAGACCGTGGTCAGAACGGTGGCGCGCCGCAGCGGGCTGGCTGCCGATTTTTCTCCCAAGCCGCTGCCCGACGCGCCCGGCAACGGCTTTCACATCAACTGCTCCGTCAAGCCGGAGGCTTCCCCCGAGCGGCTGCGCCGCATGATCGCGGGCGTGCTCAAAAAAGCCGCCGCGTCCACGCTGTTTTTCAACCCGAGCGACGCGTCTTATCAAAGGCTCGGGCAGATGAAAGCGCCGCGCTACGTTTCGTGGTCGGTCGAAAACCGATCCCAGCTCATCCGCATTCCCGCCGCCGCGGGCGAATACCGCCGCGCCGAGCTGCGTTCGCCCGACCCGACGGCGAACCCGTATATCGCCTTTGCCCTGATCATCTGGGCGGGGCTTTACGGTCTGACCGCGGGCGTCGAGCTGCCGCAGCCGCTTGACGTCAACCTCTTCAACGCAGGGGAAGAAATCGTGGCGCCGCTGAAAAAGCTCCCGCTCACCCGGGCGGAGGCCGGAGCAGCCGCGCTGGCCGATGATTTCATCCGGGCGCATATTCCAAACGAGATCCTGACGATCTATACAAAA
>CAMJHI010000258.1 GCA_946405475.1 uncultured Clostridia bacterium | reverse complement strand
TCTGGGGCAGAGGCTACCTGATCTATCGCGACGCGGCGGGCGATCTTCACACCGTCTACTCCCCCATCAGCGCGTTCAACGGCTGATTAACCAACAACAAACAAGATATATATAACGCAAACACCGCTCGCTCCCCACAAGGGCGCGGGCGGTGTTTTTGTGCGCAAAAAAACAGCGTCTGCGATCTGTCGACCGATCGCGGGCGCTGGTTCATATTCTATATTCATTATTAAAATGACGCATAGACACATCTGCCGTTTTTTCTCAGCGGTTGAGCAGCCAGGCGAACCCTTTTGCTGTACGGATTTCGGGTTCGGTGAAATGATTGCCTTGATTCCATTCCAGCACGCAGGCAGTGCCGTCGGTTTCCAACGAATGATGGATCTCCCGGATCCGGTCACCCACCGTCGCCATGAGCGGATGGCGGGTTTTCGATTCCCGGTTGCCGAGGCTCAAGTAAACGGCGCCGCATTGCAGCTTCTGCTCCTGTCTGTAAGTCGAAAAGCCCGGGAACCACACCGAGGGGGACACCGCCGCAATGCCCTGAAACGCGTTGGTCTGATAAGCTGCCCACAGCGCAAACAGCCCCGCGAGCGAGTAGCCGCCGAGATAATACCGCTTTGTTTTGTCGCCGGTCAGCGGCAGCAGCGCCGCCAGCGTTTGCGCCGCGCCATCGCCGAAGCCCTCCCGACCGAAAACAGCGGGCGCCTGCCATGGCGACAGGTCGTTGTTCCATCGATCGACCTGCACGGCGATCAGGCGAAAATCGGCGTTCGTCATGCGACGCAGCGCCGCCAGCTCCTGTTCCATACCGGACAGATCCCGCCCGTCGATCGGTTGGACCAGAACGGCGGGCGCGTCAGCTTTGCCGTATTCCAAAAGCTTCATTCGCCGTCACCGCCCCGCCGCGTCCGGCAAAAGCCGCTCGTTTCGGATCAGCGCTTCCAGCGTTTTGGCCATCTGATAATGCCCCAGATCGTTCGGATGGGTGCGGTCTGTGGTGCACAGCGCGGGATCCACGCCGCCGAACAGGGTCGCGCCATCCACAAAATAGACGCTGCGGTCGCCCCGCCGCCGGGCGTTTTCAAAGGTCGCCCGCACGATAGCGGCACGTTCCGCGGTTTCCGCCGTGTCGGCGGCCGGGCGGCTCGTCATGATCACGGGCGAATCAGTGTCAAAGGCACGGAACCGGAGAAAAAACGCCTCATGCGTTTCGCGCAGATGCTCAACAGTCGGCGCGTTATGATCGTAATCGTAGAAAAACAGTGATTTCGGAATGCCGCCCAGATGCTCCGCCAGCTCCGGCTCGCCCATTGCGTTGCCGGAAGCGCCGAAGTTGTAGAAATCGGCATCGAAAAAGCGGGAGAGCAGCGAAGGATAGGCCGCAAACGACGACGTGTGCCCCTGCTGCGTGATGGAGGAACCGTAAAACACGAACGGCAGCCGGACGCGGTGCGGCGTGGGCGGCTGCAGCAGCGCGTCATCCTCCAGAAAGACGATGACGTCTTCCACCGTCGGATTCTGCGGAAAGAACACGGTCACGTCGTTCAGACCGTCGTTGTCAAATTCGGCGCGGATCGTTTCATCCTTGTAAGGTTCCCCCGCGCTCACCAGCGCGGCATAAGCAGCCTGCGCATACGGCCCGACAAAGGCGTAGGCGGTGTTCGCCTGATAATACGACATGCCGCGGTCGACGTATTGATTGGAAAGGCGGAACGCGACGCCGATTCGTTTGCTGTCGGTGCGAAAACGCAGGCGCACGCCGACGCATTTCCGATCCGCCTCACTCAGCCGGGGATAAGCTGCGACGATCGCGTCGGGATAGCGGTGAAAACGGCCGTGCCGCTCAAAGCCGCAGAGCCCTTCGATAACAAGTCTGCGGTCGGTCAAGCTGATCTGTTTCATGGTTCAACCCGTCTTTCTGTCCGGGGCTTGCCCTGCCCTGTTATTTCTTGATGATCGGGGAGTGACCGAAAAAGCTCCGATCAGTCCCCCGCGCCGGGCAATTCGCCGCCCAGCGCGTTCAGGTCGGCGCCTTTGGTTTCAGCCACCCTGCGCTTGAGCAAAACGGCGGCGCACGCGATGAACGGGACGGCGACGAGCAGGCAGGTCAGCCACACCGGCAGCACGAGCATGCCGACGATGACCAGCAGATAGCCGACGACGAGGCCGATCATGGTGAGCATGCCCACCGCGCCGATGGCGGACGCGCGGATATCGGTCGGCACCTTTTCCGTCATCATCATGCTCATATAATCGCGGCCGATCCAGTAGCAGCCCTGATACAGCCCGCAGAAGCCGCCGATCAGGTAAGGATTCCACAGCCGGTTGATGCCCACGGCGAACAGAATAAAGCCCGCGATGCTCAAAACGCTCGCAAACAGAATGGTCCTTCTGCGCCCGAGCGTGTCGGCGACGAAGCCCGAAAAGAAGGTCAACAGCGCGTACACGATCGGCAGCACGAACAGCGCTTTGGTGATATCCGCCGTCGTCATGCCGGCGATGTGCATGGAGGACTCAAAATAAAGCGCGATGGCCGGCATGCCCGCGTCAAAAATGATGTTGGCGAGGATGAGGTATTTGGTATCGGCGGCGGAAAAGATGTATTTGACGGCATTGATCACGCCGGACTGGTTGCGATGCGCTTTTTTGGATTCTTTTTCGCGCTGCTTCTGCGCCTGACGTTCCTCATAAGGAATGGAGAGATAGGCGGTGCGCTCTTTGATGAACACCTTCGTATCCTTCACAAACAGCAGCACAAGCAGCGCCGCCGCCAGACCGATCAGGGACGGCACGAGAAAGATCCGGCGCCACTGCGTCGCGTCGTTGCCCATCAGCAGACGGCGCAGCACGGGGATCATCACGACGCCGAAGATGCCCAGACTTTTCAGCACGCTGTAAATCGCGGCGCGGGAACGGTCGGGCGCTTCCTCAAGGATGTAGATGATCTGGATATCGTGGCCGATAAAAAAGCTGATGACGGCAAAGCCGAGCAGAAAGACGAGATAATTGGGTGAAAAATAGATGATCAGAAGACCGGACGCCATGCCGAGCGTTGAGATGACGAAGAGCGGCTTTCGCCCCCATTTGTCGGCCAGCGCTTTATAAAACGGCGTGATCGCGCCCAGCGCGTACCCGAGCACGCTGACCGAGGTA
>CAMJHI010000257.1 GCA_946405475.1 uncultured Clostridia bacterium | reverse complement strand
GTGGTCTTACCATGGTCGACGTGACCGATGGTGCCGATGTTTACGTGGGGTTTTGTTCTTTCGAACTTTGCCTTTGCCATGGGGGGTATCCTCCTTTGTTTAAACAAATGATTTTTTGACTTTTGTCACTTATAGATTGTATCAAGTTCTTGCCGTAAATGCAAGAGCTTTCACACAATTTTGTTGGGAAAAGCCGCAATTAGTGCTGCTTATCCTTCACAATGGTCTCGGCGATGGATTTCGGAACCTGCGCGTAGTGGCTGGGCTCCATGGAATACTGGCCGCGGCCCTGCGTTTTGGAGCGCAGATCGGTCGCGTAGCCGAACATGGAGGACAGCGGAACGAAGGCGTTGACCTGCGTTGAGCCGGTTCTGGTTTCCATGCCCTGAATTTCGCCGCGGCGGGCGTTGACGTCGCCGATGACGTCGCCGAGGTATTCATCGGGTACGATGATGGCCAGCTTCATGATCGGTTCCATGAGCACGGGGCCCGCCTTGCGCATGGCGTCTTTGAACGCCATGGAAGCGGCGATCTTGAACGCCATTTCAGACGAGTCGACCTCGTGATAAGAGCCGTCGTACAGCGTGACCTTGCAGTCGACCACGTTGAACCCCGCCAGCACGCCGGAAAGCATTGCGCCCTTGATACCGGCTTCAACAGCGCCGATATATTCCTTGGGCACCACGCCGCCGACGATGGCGTTGACGAACTCAAAGCCCTTTTCGGGGTTGGGTTCGAGCTTGATCTTGACGTGACCGTACTGACCGCGGCCGCCGGACTGACGCGAATACTTCGTGTCCTGATCGGCCGTTTTGGTGACGGTTTCACGGTAGGCAACCTGCGGCTTGCCCACGTTGGCCTCCACCCGGAACTCGCGCAGCATTCTGTCGACGATGATCTCAAGGTGAAGCTCGCCCATGCCGGCAATGATGGTCTGACCCGTTTCCTCGTCGGTGTAGCACTTGAAGGTGGGGTCTTCTTCAGCCAGCTTCTGCAGGGCGATGCCCATCTTTTCCTGACCGGCTTTGGTCTTGGGCTCGATGGCAACGCGGATGACCGGCTCCGGGAATTCCATGGATTCCAGAATGACCGGATGGTTGCGGGTGCAGAGCGTATCGCCGGTGGTGGTGTTTTTCAGACCGACCGCCGCGGCGATGTCGCCCGCGTAGCAGGTGTCGATATCCTGCCGGTGGTTGGAGTGCATCTGCAGAATCCTGCCCATGCGCTCGTTGTTGTCTTTGGTGGAGTTATAGACCGTGTCGCCGGCGTTGACGGTGCCGGAATAAACACGGAAAAAGCAAAGCTTGCCGACAAACGGATCGGTCGCGATTTTGAACGCCAGCGCGCTGAACGGCTCGCTGTCGGAAGAATGGCGAACCTCTTCCTTGTCGGTTTTGGGGTTGATCCCCTTGATCGCCTCTACGTCGAGGGGCGAGGGCATGTAATCGACGATGGCGTCGAGCACCTGCTGCACGCCCTTGTTGCGGTAAGAAGTGCCGCAGACAACGGGCACCATCGTGTTGGCGATGGTCGCCTTGCGGATGGCCGCTTTGATTTCGGGCACGGTGATCTCTTCGCCCTCGAGGAATCTTTCGGTCAGCTCGTCGTCGGTGGAGGCGACAGCCTCGAGCAGCTCGTCATGATACTGCTGGGCCAGCTCGAGCATATCCTCGGGGATCGGTTCGATCCGCTCATCCAGGCCCTTTTCGTCGTAATAAACGAAAGCGCGCATTTCGATGAGGTCGATCATGCCTTTGAAATCAGCTTCGGCGCCGATGGGCAGTTCGATGGGCACGGCGTTGCACTTGAGCCGATCCTTCACCATGTTGAGAACATTGTAAAAGTCAGCGCCCATAATGTCCATCTTGTTGACGTAGATCATGCGCGGAACGTGATATTTGTCAGCCTGACGCCAAACGGTTTCAGACTGGGGCTCCACACCACCCTTGGCGCACAAAACCGTAACGGAACCGTCAAGCACA
This sequence comes from uncultured Clostridia bacterium, assembly GCA_946405475.1. Lineage (GTDB taxonomy): Bacteria > Bacillota > Clostridia > Oscillospirales > Acutalibacteraceae > UBA8612. Next base: position 1,177 of record CAMJHI010000257.1, on the reverse strand, counting down.
CGCAGAGAACGCTCGACCTCGACCGTGAAATCCACGTGGCCGGGGGTGTCGATGATATTGATGCGATGATCCTTCCAGAAGCAGGTCGTAGCGGCGGACGTGATGGTGATGCCGCGTTCCTGCTCCTGCTCCATCCAGTCCATGGTCGCGGAGCCGTCGTGCGTTTCACCCATCTTGTGCGTCTTGCCCGTGTAGAAAAGGATACGCTCTGTGGTGGTGGTTTTACCGGCGTCAATGTGAGCCATGATGCCGATATTCCGGGTCATTTCCAATGATACCTGTCTTGGCATAGGTTCCTCCGTTATGCTGTGCATCGGGTTAATGTGAAACGTAAAATCGGTTTGGGCCCGACGATCGGGTCAGGGGCGTTCGCCCCGCAACAAAATCGAAGGCCGCAATTACCAGCGGAAGTGAGAGAACGCCTTGTTGGCTTCCGCCATCTTGTGCGTGTCTTCTCTTTTCTTGTACGCGGAACCGGTCTGGTTCACAGCGTCCATGATTTCGTTGGCAAGTCTTTCCTTCATCGTTCTTTCGGAACGCTGACGGCTGTAGAGCGTGATCCAACGAAGGCCGAGGGTCTGCCGTCTTTCGGGGCGGACCTCGATGGGCACCTGATAGGTCGCGCCGCCGACACGGCGAGCCTTGACCTCAAGCAGGGGCATGACGTTTTCCATGGCGGCCTCGAACACCTCAACGGGTTCTTTGCCGGTTTTTTCTCTCACGATGTCAAAAGCATCGTAGACGATCTTCTGGGCGACGCCCTTTTTGCCGTCGTACATGACGCTGTTGATCAGGCGTGTGACAAGTTTTGAGTTGTAAAGCGGATCGGGCAAAACATCGCGTTTTGCAATCTGGCCTCTTCTTGGCACTTCGCTTCCCTCCTTCATAATTATAATGATATCATAGGTACTCGAGTGACAAAATTCCCGTGGCGCCAATGAGAGAGGCATATCTATCTATACCTTTCGCATTGGTTGTGCAATCAGGCACAGCCTGCTAAGAAGAATGTTGTCAGTTTCGTGGGGTGGTGCGGGGGTTTACTTTTTGGCTGCCTTCGGACGCTTGGCGCCGTACTTGGAACGGGCCTGCATTCTGCCGCTGACGCCCTGGGTATCGAGCGTGCCGCGGATGATGTGGTAACGCACACCGGGAAGGTCCTTGACACGGCCGCCGCGGA
>CAMJHI010000256.1 GCA_946405475.1 uncultured Clostridia bacterium | reverse complement strand
CGGAAAAAGATCCGCTCCCTCGTGCGCTTGTGATTTATTCAGTGTTTCCTTAGTTATATATTATTCTGAAAAACGGCAAAAATCAAGGGGAAAACGCAAATGTGTTTGACGAAACGGAAATGTGCGTATATAATAGGGTGAATCGCCGGAAAGAGGAGGGAACCGTATGAGGCAAGGCATTCGCAGCCGCGAGATCGACATGATCAACGGCCCGCTGGCCGGAAAGGTGCTGCTGTTTTCGCTGCCACTGATGCTTTCGGGCATCTTACAGTTATTGTATAACGCCGCCGATATCGTCATCGTCGGGCGCTACTGCGGCAACGCCTCGCTCGCGGCGGTCGGCTCCACCGGCGCGCTGGTCAACATGATCATCAACGTGTTCATGGGGTTGAGCGTCGGCGCCGGCGTCACGGTCGCCAACCGCATCGGCGCGGGCGACAGGCAGGGCGTTCACCGGGCGGTGCACACCGCCGTGACCGTGAGCTTTTTGTCCGGGCTCATCTGCGGCGCGGTCGGCTTTTTCTGCTCGCGCACGCTGCTGACATGGATGGGCACGCCCGGCGACGTGCTGCCCTTATCCGCACTTTACCTCAAAATCTATTTCGTCGGCATGCCGGCGATCATGGCTTACAATTTCGGCGCCGCCATCCTGCGCGCCATGGGCGACACGCTGCGCCCGCTCTATTTTTTAGCCGTTTCCGGGCTGATCAACGTGGGGCTGAACCTGCTGTTCGTGCGCGTGTTCCACCTGAATGTGGCGGGCGTGGCGCTGGCCACGATCCTGTCGCAGGTTCTTTCTGCGGCGCTGGTGCTGCTTTGCCTGCTGCACAGCGACAGCGTCTGCCGGCTGACGCTGCGGGAGCTCCGCCTGCACAAAAGAGAGCTGCGCGAGATCGTGCGCATCGGCGTGCCGGCCGGAATCCAGGCGTCGATGTTTTCCATTTCCAACGTCATCATCCAATCCTCCATCAACGCCTACGGCTCCGTCGTTATGGCGGGCAACGCCGCGTGCAGCAGCCTGGAGGGCTTCACCTACACCTCGATGAACGCCGTGAGCCAGGCCGCCGTCACCTTCACCAGCCAGAACGTCGGCGCGAAGCGGCCCGAGCGCATCAGCCGTGTGTTCGGGGTCACGGCGCTGACGGTCAGCGTCATCGGCGCCGTCATGGGCGGGCTGACCTTTTTGCTGCGCGTGCCGCTCCTTGGGCTGTATTCCGCCGACCCCGCCATCCTGCCCGCCGGCGCGCTGCGCATGCACTTCATCTGCCTGCCCTATTTCCTGTGCGGACTGCAGGAGGTGACCGGCGGCATGAGCCGGGGCATGGGGCAGTCGACCGTGCCCATGATCGTGACGATCTTCGGCACCTGCCTGCTGCGCGTGGTGTGGATCGCCACCGTCTACCGCGCCAATCCGACGCTGTTCATGATCTATATCACCTACCCCATCTCATGGATCATCACGGGCTCGGTGCACCTGCTGTGCTATCACGTCGTCAAAAAGCGGCTGATCCGGCGCATGGCATTTTCTTGATTCTTAACACATCATTGACTTTTTTTTAACTCTTGGCTATTATGATGATTACATTGTGTCATATACTATCCTTCAGGGAGGGAAAGACTTGCTTGAATTAAAAGGGATCACCAAATCCTATTACGCGGGCAACACCACGGTGCAGGCGCTGCGTGAGGTCAGCGTCAATTTCCGCGACAATGAATTTGTTGCCATTCTCGGCCAGTCCGGCTCGGGCAAAACCACCCTGCTCAACGTCATTGGCGGGCTGGATCGCTACGAGCGCGGCAACCTGATCATCAACGGCCGCTCCACGGCGGATTACAACGACAAGGACTGGGACGGTTACCGCAACCATTCCATCGGCTTCGTGTTTCAGAGCTACAACCTGATCTCGCACCAGACCGTGCTGTCCAACGTCGAGCTGGCGCTCACGCTCTCGGGCGTTTCCAAGGCGGAACGCCGCCGCCGCGCCAAAGAGGTGCTGGAAAAGGTCGGGCTGGGCGAACAGCTTCACAAAAAGCCCAACCAGCTTTCCGGCGGGCAGATGCAGCGCGTGGCTATCGCCCGCGCGCTCATCAACAACCCGGATATCCTGCTGGCCGACGAACCCACCGGCGCGCTCGATTCGCAGACGAGCCTGCAGATCATGGACCTGATCAGCGAGATCGCCCGCGACCGGCTGGTCATCATGGTCACGCACAACCCGGAGCTGGCCGAGCAATACGCCAACCGCATCATCCGCCTGTCCGACGGGCAGATCACCGACGACACCAACCCCTACACCGACGAGGAATGCGAAAAGGATCAGGAAAACCTGCCGCCGCCCAAAAAGAACAGAAAGGGCAGAAAGAGCAAAGAAGAGCGTACCAGCATGAGCTTCGGCACCTCGCTGGGTCTGAGCTTCAACAACCTGCTCACCAAAAAAGGGCGCACGTTCCTCACCTCGTTTGCCGGCAGCATCGGCATCATCGGCATCGCGCTGATCTTAGCGCTGTCCAACGGCATGCAGGCGTATATCGATTCCATCGAAAAGGACACGCTTTCGTCCTATCCGCTCATCATCGAAACGGAATCGTTCGACATGGAAACCATGCTCGCCTCGCTGAAGGAGAGTCAGGACGCCGCCAAAAACGCCGCCAAAGAGGATAAGCCGGAGCGCGACGGCGACAAGATCTACCGCAAGAATCAGCTGGCCAGCGCGGCCGCGAACATTTCGCTGAAAACCACCACCAACGATCTGGCGCAGTTCAAAAAGTTTTTAGACGGCAACGAAGAGCTCAAAAAGCTGACCACCGACATCAAATACGGCTACAACATCGACCCGCTGATCTATAAAGCCGACACCGGCAGCGGCGTGTTCCGCGTGAACCCCTCCGAAGTGGGCGAAGCCATGGGCGCCATGGGCGCCATGGGCGGCCGGCTGTGGACGGAGCTGGTGGGCAACGAGGAGCTGCTCAACAGCCAGTATAAGCTGCTTGAGGGGCACTGGCCGACCGCTTCCAACGAGCTGGTGCTGTTTGTGGACAAGGATAACGAAATCAGCGATTACACGCTCTATTCCCTCGGTCTGATCGACATCAGCGAGCTGGAAAACGAGATCGCCGCCAAGAAAGCCGAAGAGGAATCCACCTCCGCCCCCGCCGAAAAAGCGACCGGCGA
>CAMJHI010000255.1 GCA_946405475.1 uncultured Clostridia bacterium | reverse complement strand
AGATTATGGTGTAGGGCAAGCATTCTTGCTTGCCGCCCAAAAGGAAAAACAATATGCAAATGATAAAGCCCAAAAAACTGAACAGCGGAGACACGGTTGCTTTGATCAGCCCTTCCTGGGGCTGTGCCGGAGCGGCGAGAGTGGTTTGGAAGTATGAGCTGGGCTGCGAGAGGCTGGAAGAGCTCGGCTTAAAGGTCGTTTCAGCTCCCAACGCTTTGAAAGGAACCACCTATTTGCACGATCATCCCGAGGCGAGGGCAGCGGATATGATGTGGGCGTTCTCCCACCCGGATGTGAAAGGCATTCTTTGCAATATCGGCGGCAACGACTCGGAGCGGATTCTTCCCTACCTCGATCCGCAGGTTATCCGCAGCAATCCGAAAATCTTTTGCGGCTATTCGGACGCCATGAGTTTGCATCTGTATTTGAATCGTTTGGGGCTGATGACCTATTACGGCGATAACCTTTTGACGACGATCGCCGAGCAGAACGGCTGGCACCCCTACAGCAAAGCGGCGTTTGTGAAAGCCTTTTTTGACACTTCGGCGGTCGGAACGATACTTCCCTCCGATGAGGTCTCCTATAGCGGTAATCATCATACAAATCGTAATTACAAAAAGGAATATGTGAGGCATACAGGGTATCAAGTGATTCAGGGCGCCGGAACCGCTCGCGGAAAACTGTTCGGCGGGCATGGCGGCATCGTGGAATATCGTGACGATTCCGTCATCAAATTGACAGACGCGGACTTTGAGAACAAGCTGCTTTTCTTCGAGGACATCGAACAAGTCTGCGACTATAATTATTTAAAAAGGTTCTTACAACAACTCGGTCAAAAAGGTTGGCTGCCTCTGTTGAACGGTATCCTCATCGGACAAATGCGAATCGGAGAAGATTTTCAGAAACTGACGGACAACGTAACAAGCGTTATCACCGGCGAATACGGGTTGAGCCGTATGCCGGTGGTTTATGGTTTGAACATCGGTCATATTTCTCCGATCACGATATTGCCCTATGGAGCCGAAGCGCAAATAAGCATTGTCGATCATACGGTGCGTTTTGAAATAACAGAGAGTATCGTTTGTTAAACGGGAGGAACGACAGGTGAAACGGATCATGTCAGTTGTTTTAACGGCGGCGGTGCTGACTTCGGGCGCGGCGACGGCGGGCGCTTACGGCACCCCGTTTGAGCGGGGGACGCTCGGCTGCCGCGAATATCGCATTCCGGCGCTGTATACGCTCAACGACGGCAGCGTGTGTGCCTCGGCCGATCTGCGGTGGGATCACGGCACGGATTCGCCCCAGAACATCGACACGGTTTTTGCCAAGTCGCCGGATGGGTACGGCAACTGGTCTTATCAAATCGTCAACCGGTTCGACGATTATGCCGACGGCTGCGGTTCAAAAAACAGCGCCTCGTTCATCGACAGCGCCCTGCTCCAGGCAAAAGACGGCACACTGTTTCTGCTCACGGAGGCTTACTCGTCCGGCGTGGGCATCCTGAACACCAAACGGGGCAGCGGCTGTGTGGAATACCAAGGCAAGCGGTACGTGGCGCTGGCCAAACAGGGTGAAAGCGATTTTCGCTATCATATCGCGGGCTTTGCAAACGGCTTCGCGCCCATTCTGTGCGGCGGCGAACCGACCGGTTACAGCGTGGATGAAGAATACCGCCTTTACCAAAACGGCGAGCCGCTGACCATGCCGCAGCTTGACGGCAGCGAACAGCCGACCGGCGAAACGGTCGCGCAAAGCGTGTTCTACGCGGGTGCGGCGTTCCACGTGCCGGAAAAGCCCTATCTTTGGCTGCGTGCCAGCCGGGACGGCGGCGAAACGTGGAGCGCGCCGCAAATCCTCAATCAACAGGTGACGGCGGAAAGCGATTATTTCCTCGGCGTCTGCCCGGGGCGGGGTCTCGCGGTGACTGTCAACGGCCGCGAACGATTGATTTTTGCGCTCTATACTTCAAACGCCGGGCGCGATGAAAAGACGGTGACCGTTTATTCCGACGACGGCGGGCTGACCTGGACGCGCGGCGAGGAAGTCGAAAACTCTCTCTTCACGGGCAAAACCAGCGAGTCACAGCTCGTTCCCCTGCCCGACGGCCGCATCCGCATGTTTTCACGCAACAAATCCAATTACGTCGCCTGCTGCGACAGCGCGGACGGCGGCGTGACCTTCACCCGATCGTTCGCCTGCCCCGACCTGTGCGGCACCAAAAACTGCATGGTTTCCTTCCTCAGCTATTCCCGCAAAATCAACGGCAAAAGCGTGATCGTGTCCTCCTCCGGCGGTTCGATGAGCGGCCGGGCCGACGGCGTGATGCGCGTGATCGAGGCGGGGGAGACCGGCAAGATGACGGTGCTGTCGGAATACCGCGTCAACGACGGCTTCTTTGCCTATTCCTGCCTGACCGAGCTGAGCGACGGCAGGCTGGCGCTGTTGTATGAGGACGAGCCATCGCATATCAACTATAGGATCCTTACCATGGACGAGAGCGGTACGCTGACGGAGCTGAACGGGAACAATATTACGTTCGACAAAAAAGAACCCTTCGCGCAGAAGATCAAACGGTTTTTCGACCGCGTTTGGTTTTCGCTCGAGCGGTTTTTGAGCAATCATCAATGATTTGTCCGATAAATGACAGGGCGACTGTTAAAAACAGCCGCCCTTTTTCCTTTTTTCTCTTGACAAACGCAGTAAAACGCGCTAACATATGAACAGACATTCATATGAAAGGTTGTTCATATATGATTGATAAAGAATCCAACACGGTTTTTTTGCCGGAGGAGGAAACGCTTTACGATTTAGCGGAGCTGTTCAAGATTTTCGGCGATTCCACCCGCATCAAAATTTTGTACGCGCTGTTTGAAGCGGAGCTTTGCGTGAACGATATCGCCGAGCAGCTCAACCTGTCACAAACGGCGGTGTCGCACCAGCTTCGCATCCTGCGTCAGAACAAGCTCGTCAGCGGCCGCAAGGAGGGCAAAAACGTGCGCTATTCGCTGGCGGACGACCACGTGCGCACCATCATCGGCATGGGGCTGGAGCACATTGAGGAGTGAGACCATGAGTGAATGTCAACACGGGTGCGATCATTGCCATGAACACGGGCATGAGCATGAACACGAGCACGAAGAAAACCCGAAGGAAAGCATCATCAAGCTCATCGTGACGGCGGTGCTGGCC
>CAMJHI010000254.1 GCA_946405475.1 uncultured Clostridia bacterium | reverse complement strand
CTCGCTCTTGTGTTTGCGCTGTCGTGGCTGAACTGGCGAAGCATTCTCGGGCTGACCTCGATGGCGGGCGTTGTGGTGCTGTATATCGCGCTCACGATGGGGATCTGGATCTTTTACACGCTTTACACCATCCCCTATTACGCCGTCGTTGCTGAGATCACGCAGGATTATGACGAGCGTACCGCCATACGCAGCCTGAGTTCGCTGCTCAACGCAGCCGCGGTCGCGCTGGGCAACGTGGTGCCCGCGCTGGTGAGCACGGTCGTGTTCCGCCACGTCGTGACCTATTTCGACGTATCCGTCGTGCTGGCGGTGCTCGCCGTTTTCCTCGGCTTCCTCGCCGTGGCGTCGCTCAAGCACATCTATCTGGAAAAAGCAGAACAGCCGCGCGTGAGCATCGACCGCGGCGCCGCGATGCGCGAAACCTTCCGCGGCTTTGCCGATATTCTCAAGCTCAAGCCGTTCAAATTCTTTATTCTTTTTGTGTTCTTCTTCCTGTTTGCCACAAGCATGATCCAATCCAGCTTTTCTTACTCCATCGTCTACTGCATGGGCATGCCCTATGACACGGGGATCGTTGTGGTGGTCGCCTCGCTGGTCGTGACCATGGCGATCGTCACCCCGCTGGCGGAAAAGCTGGCCAAAAAGAAAGATCGCCGCACGTCCGCCCTGTTCTTCATCGGGCTGGCCTGTGCAGGTCTGTTTGCGCTGAAGATCATCGGGCTGGACGCGAAGATCGGCGGATTCCCCTTTATGGTGGTGGTTCTGCCGGTTGTCTGCGCCATCGGGCTGGGCGCGTTCTGGACGCTGTTTTATTCCATGGCGTATGACTTTGTGGAGATCGACGAATACGTCAACGGCGAACGGCGCGAAAGCCTGATCACCGCCGTGCCGCAATTCATTCAGAAGCTCGGCTCCGGCGCGGGGATCCTGACGCAGGGGCTGCTGCTGACCGCCTGCGGCTACGTGCGCACGAACGCGGATTACAACAACATTTTCAGCCCCGTGAGCGACCCGAAGATCCTGACGGGCATGACGAACATCACCACGCTGATCCCGGCGGTTTTGCTGCTGCTGTCGCTGTGCGGCCTGTTGTTTCTCAAAACCACCCGCGGCAACATGGCGCTGCTGACCCAACGCCTGGAACAGCGCCGGAACGGCGAAACGACCGACAACAAGGGTCTGGACGCGCTGATATAATTCATGACGACGCCCTCCGGCACAAAATTGTGCCGGAGGGCGTTTTGTTGTGTGGGAAACGTTGTCATCAGCAAGCCGTTTACTTGCCGTCCGCAAAGCTCGTGAACGCCTCGCGTTCAAGCGCCGGCAGACCGTAGGCTTCTTTGGCATCCGCGATCGCCCGGATCAGGAACGCCATGTTCCGCGCCAGATTGCGCATGACCTGCATCCCTTCCAGATCTTTTTTGACGTCTTCCGCCGTAAAACCGTGCACCTGATTCCAATAGGTGGAAGATGCGACGGGCATGCTGCTGATCGTAAAATACTTGTTCAGCACGTCAAAGCTCGCCGTGTTGCCGCCCCGGCGGCAGGAAACCACCGCGGCGCCGACCTTGCCCTGCTTGGAAAACGGCGTGCTGAAAAACAGCCGGTCAAGAAACGAGAGCAGCGTGCCGTTGGGCGAGCCGTAATAGACCGGGCTGCCGATGACCAGCCCGTCCGCCGCCTCAAACTTCGGCGCGATCTCGTTGACGACGTCGTCAAACACGCATTTGCCTTTTTTCTCACAGGTTCCGCAGGAAATGCAGCCGCGTATGGTTTCGCGGCCGAGCCGGATCAGTTCGGTCTCGATCCCCTGCTGCTCAAAAACTTTCATCATTTCTTCCAGCGCCGTCGCCGTGCAGCCGTGCGCGTTCGGGCTGCCGTTGATCAATAACACCTTGCTCATGGATGATTCTCCTCTCTGATTCCACGGTTTTTTCTATTTTATAATGCCGGCCGTCAATTGTCAACAACAGGCGCGTACCGGACAGCGCCGGGAAGTCTGCCGACCGCGCGAAAACGATTGACAAGCCAAGGAAGATTTTATATAATTTTTTAATGAATATAAAACTGTTACAGAAAGCGGGAAGCGATATGAAAAAGGTTATGGTGGTTTTCGGCACGCGCCCGGAAGCGATCAAAATGTGCCCCCTTGTGCTGGAGCTGCGCCGCCGCGCCGAACTGCAGACGGTCGTGTGCGTCACCGGACAGCACCGGGAGATGCTGCAGCAGGTGATCGACGTGTTCGGCGTGACGGTCGACCATTCGCTGGACGTCATGAAGGAAAAGCAGACGCTGTTTGACGTAACCGTGCGCATCCTCGACGCGCTGCAGCCGGTGCTGAAGGAAGAACAGCCCGATCTGGTGCTGGTGCACGGCGACACGACCACGACCTTTGCCGCCGCTCTGGCCTGCTTTTATCTGCACATTCCGGTCGGCCACGTGGAAGCCGGACTGCGTACCTGGAACCTGGAAGCCCCCTACCCGGAGGAATTCAACCGTCAGACCGTCAGCATCCTGGCCAAAATGAATTTCGCCCCCACGCAGACCGCGCGCGACAACCTTCTGCGCGAAGGCAGAGACCCCGCCTCGATCTTCGTCACGGGCAACACCGCCATCGACGCGCTGCAGACCACCGTGCGCGCCGATTACCGCCACGACGAGCTCGACTGGGCGAGCGACAGCCGCCTGCTGCTGCTCACCGCGCACCGGCGCGAAAACCTCGGCGAACCGATGCACCAGATGTTCCGCGCCATTCGCCGCGTGCTGGAGGAAAACCCGGACGTGAAGGCCATTTACCCCATCCACATGAACCCGGCCGTGCGCGAGGCCGCGGCAACGGAGTTCGGCAACTGCGACCGCATCCACCTCATCGAGCCGCTGCAGGTGATCGATTTCCACAACTTCCTGTCCCGCGCGTATCTGGTGCTGACCGACAGCGGCGGCATTCAGGAGGAAGCGCCGTCTTTGGGCAAGCCCGTGCTGGTCATGCGCGACACGACGGAACGCCCCGAGGGCGTGGCCGCCGGTACGCTGCGGCTGGTCGGCACGAACGAAAACACTATTTACGCCGCCTGCACCGAATTGCTGCGCGACGAAGCCGCCTACCAAAAAATGCACGTGGCGCCGAACCCCTACGGGGACGGCACCGCGAGCAGACAGATCGCCGACCTGATCATTTCTCACCTCAACT
>CAMJHI010000253.1 GCA_946405475.1 uncultured Clostridia bacterium | reverse complement strand
TTTTTCATTGGCCAGCTCCTGCGCACGGCGGAAAAGCTTCGGGCTGTAAACGGTCGACCGATCCATAAACGGCACAACCGCGCCTTTGCCCAGCGCACACACCTTTTTTTCGCCCTCTACACCGGCAAGATCCGCCGCCGTAGTGGTTTCGACCACGATGGCGTAATCCGGCTGCAGCGCAAACGCCGCGCACCCCGCGCCGCGCAGGCCGACCTCCTCCTGCACCGTGAAGGCAAGCGTCAGGTCGTAAGCAGGCTGCTCCCGGATCAGCTCCAGCAGAATGGCGCAGCCCGCGCGGTCGTCAAGCGCCTTGCCCTTGAGGCAGCTGCCCAGTTCATACGGCTCGCTGTCAAACACGATCGCGTCGCCGGGCGAAACAAGGTCTTTCAATTCGTCAGCGGAATCCGCGCCGACGTCAATATAAAGAGTATCCTTTTTCGGGTATTTGAGTTCGTCTTCATCCTCGCGCAGATGGATCGGCACCACGCCGATCACGCCGGTCAGCCCCTGTTCGCCGACCTTGACGCGGCGGCCGAGCAGCACGGCCGTTTCCACGCCGCCGACGTTGGTGAATCTGATCAGCCCGTCGTCGGTGATATAGGTCACGATCAGGCCGACCTCATCCATATGCGCGGCGAGCATGACGCGGTTTTTCGCCTTCGATTTTCCCTGCACCTGAACGAGCAGGTTGCCCGCCGCGTCGACGGAATGAGTGCAGTAATCTGGCAGGCAGGAAATGAGATAATCGCGCACCGCGTCCTCCCGGCCGGAAATACCGTTGAGCGCGCTGAGTTTCTTCATGCGATCAAGCATCGTGTTTCACCGCCTTGCTTTTCAGATACGCCGCCATGAGGTCGGCAGTCGCTTCCACGTCGCTGAGATCAATGACCTCGCCTGCCGTGTGCATATTGCGCAGCGGGATGGACAGAAGCGCCATTTTCGCGCCGTGGCCGGCCGTGGCGATGTCGTCGGCGTTCGTGCCGGTGCGGCCGGACATGACCTCAAACTGGTACGGGATGCCCTGTGCTTCGGCGATTTGCTGCAATTCCTTCGACATGGCGTGATCCAGCGTCGGCGCAAAGCCGATCATGGTGCCCTTGCCGAGTCTGGCGCGCACGGTTTCTTTCACGCCGGGCGCCTTGGCAAAGCTGACGTCCACCGCGATGGCTTCGCTTGCTTGCGCGTTGAAGGCCGCCACCCTTGCGCCGCTGCCGCCGGTTTCCTCATTGGCGGAAAACACGACCTTGAGCGGCAATTCCTTAACCAGCCCGCCCAGCTTTTCGAGGCAGAGCAGAATGGAAAACACGCCGCAGCGATCATCTAAGGAAGCGCCGCAGACGCGGTTGTTGAGCATTGTTTTGAGCGGTGCGTTGAGCGTGATGCGATCCCCCACCGAGACCTTAGCCTCGGCTTCTTCTTTGGTCAGCCCCAGATCGACGGAAAGCTCCGTGATCTTGCGGGCGTTTTTCTTGTCATCCTTGCCGATCAGGTGCGGGGGCGTCGACACGATGACGCCGGGCAGGTTTTCTTTGCCGTGCACCGTCACCTCGGCCGCCGCGAGCACCAGCGCATCCGCGCCGCCGCAGGCCGCCATTTTCAAAAAGCCGGTTTCGTCGATCGCGGTGACGATCAGACCGATCTGATCCAGATGCGCGTCGAGCAGCACGGTTTCACCGGCAGCGCCCGTGGCGCCGACCACGTTGCCCATGCGGTCGATCCGGCAGGGCATATATTTTTCAAGCTCCGCTTTGGCGACAGCCGCGGCGTTGGTTTCATCGCCGGAGGTGCCGTCACAGTCGGTGAGCTTTTTTAACCATTCAAATTGATTCACGAATCCTTCACCTCAAAGAAACGGGCGGCCCATGAAGCCGCCCGCAGTAGTTTTTTGTCAGATCACACAAGTGCCGCCGACCGGACGAATGGAAAGCACATAGCAGCTTCCCTTGCCGAACACAAGCTCCATGCGGGCTTTGTATTCCGCCAGCATTTCGTTGGGCACGAACGCCTGAATGGTGCCGGCGAAGCCGCCGCCGTGCACACGCCACGCGCCCTTGCCGTCAAGGATCGCCTCGCTCATGCAAAGGCCGAGCGCCACCGGCTGGGACAGCGGATTCTTGTTGGAATACACGTTCTGATTATACATGAAAGAGGAACGGCCGCTGCTGATGACCAGCTTTTTGAATTCACCGAATTTGCCGCTGCGCAAGGCTTCGACCTGCGCTTCAACGCGGTGGTTTTCGCTGAAGAAATGCTGGGCGCGCAAAATGGCGCGGTCACTGGCGACTTTGCGGATGAGGTCGATGGAATTAAAAAACTGCGCTTCGTCAACGTCACGCAGCACTTCGTGACCGAGGCTTCTGGCAACGGTGGCCATTTCCTTGCGCACCGCGCCGTATTCATCCGTCAAATCGGAATGGCTTCCGCCCGTATCCACGATGCAAAGCGCATGGCCGCAGGCCTCAAAGGCAAAGTCGATGGGCTTGATGATCGGGTTGACGGGATTGATAAAGTCGATATAAACAAAGCCGCCGACCGAGCAGGTCATTTGATCGAGCAGGCCGCAGGGCTTGCCGAAGAACTGGTTTTCGGCTTCCTGCGCGATCTGCGCGATCTCAACGGGCGTGACCTTGCCGTCGTTATACAAATAGTTCAGGATCGTGCCGACGAGCACCTCAAACGAGGCGGAGGAGGACAGGCCGGAGCCGGAGAGTACGTCGTTGGCGGTAGCCGCGTCGAACCCGCCGACCGCGTAGCCGCGCTTGACAAAGCCCGCGCACACGCCGCGGATGAGCCCCTTGCTCTTGGAAAACTCAGCCGTTTTCGGCTCAAGATCGTTCACGTCGACCAGATCCATGTCGTAGCCTTCGGATTTGAGGCGGATGATCTCTTTGTTGTTTTTGGCGACCGCGGCGATCGCGTCAAGATTGATGGCAGCCGCGAGCACCTTGCCGTGGTTATGGTCGGTATGGTTGCCGCAAATCTCGCTGCGGCCGGGCGCGGAGAAGAAGCCGATCTCCACGTCGGTTCCGAACAGCGTTCCGAAGGTTTCGAGAACCCGCAGGTAACGCTCTTTCTGCGTGCTGAAATTCGCCCCGTAGATGTAAGTGAGCGCGGAATCGAATTCAACATCCTGAAGACCTTTTTTGATGGCATCGTAGCTATACATATTTTACACCCTCTTCAAGTGATTTATGCTTTGTCAAAATAATTGATCAGGGCATTCAGCCCGAGCACGGACCCGCCGGAAATGACGAGA
>CAMJHI010000252.1 GCA_946405475.1 uncultured Clostridia bacterium | reverse complement strand
ACAATTTAACGATCGACTACCTGTCGAATTATGAAGAGCTTCCCGCCGGCGAGAACCGCGTCGGCATTTCCGTTGTCGGGGGCGAAGTGCGCAACGAAGAAAAGTGCATCACCGTCGCGTTCAGCAACTCTCACGTGTATCAATCGCTTTCCGACTGCACGCAGCTGATCTCGCGCTGCCGTCTGTTCGACGCGCAGCACCCGGAAACCGAGATCAAAACCAAGTTTTTCACCTTGTCCAACGGCACGTCCGACAAAGCCTCGTTCGGCGGCGCGCTTTCCTACGGTCAGGGCACCGAATGCGAATACGTGCTGCTGAAGTTTGACGGGGTCTCCGCTTCGGAAAACGCCAAGTGGGAAACGCCGCCCATTTTCTGGATCATCGAACTGGAAAAGAACGGCACGGCGACGGTCCTCACCGACACGCCGCTGGTGGATCTTTCATAACAGCCGAAGGTTTTTTCACGGTTTGACCCGCCCTTTTGCGCTCATGCGCGAGGGCGGGTCATTTTTCTTTTTGTCGCGCCCGGTTCCGTCATATTTTCCGCTTGTGTTCAATATGCTGAAACGGGTGATGAAAATGAAAAAAGGCGTGATCCCGTTTCTGGTGTTCCCTGCGATCTCGCTGCTGGTCGGTTCGCTGTCCGCCCTGCTCACGGGCGAAAACATGATGATTTATCAAACGGTGGCAAAGCCGTCGCTCGCGCCGCCGGCCGTACTGTTCCCGATCGTGTGGACGGCGCTGTATCTGCTCATGGGCGTGGGCGCCGCGCTGGTGTATAACGCGCGGGGCGAATTCCGCACCATCGGGCTGTGGCTGTTTGCGGCACAGCTGGCGGTGAATTTTTTCTGGAGCATCCTGTTTTTCAACCTGCGGGCGTTTCTGTTCGCCTTCGTCTGGCTGATCCTGCTGTGGGTGCTGGCCGCGGCGATGAGCGTCGCCTTTTTCAAAACGCGGCGCGTCGCGGGGCTGCTGCAGCTCCCCTACCTGCTGTGGCTGACCTTTGCGGCCTATCTCAATTTTTCGGTTTATATCCTGAACGCCTGACCGTCAATCCACCACAAGATCGGCCGTGCGGGTGCGGATGACCTTTTGCAGGCTTTCGTAGCTGAGTTCCACATGGAACCCGATTTTGCCCGCGCTGAACAGGATCGCGTCAAAGTCCGGCGCGGTTTTGTGGAAGACGGTGGGCAGCGCTTTTTTCATGCCGATGGGTGAACAGCCGCCGTGCACGTAGCCGGTGAGCGGCAGCAATTCTTTGGATTTGATCATGGCGACGGATTTTTCCTTGACCGCCGCCGCGGCTTTTTTGAGGTCAAGCTCGTTTTCGGCCGGGATCACAAAGCAGTAATGCGCCCCGCTTTTGCCCACGGTCACCAGCGTTTTGAACACCTTGGCCGGGTCAAGGCCGAACAGGGCGGCGATCTCCAGCCCCGATTTGGCCCCATCGGCGGCAAAGGTGTGGGGCACGTAGGCGATCTTCTTTTGGTCCAAAATCCGCATGACGTTCGTTTTTTCTTCCATATTTTTCTCTCCCACACTTGAAATAAGAACTATTATCCATTATAATGCACTATATTGACAAAAAATGTCGAAAAGGCTGGTGCTTGTTATCATACCGGATGATATCACAATTTTCAAAGAAATGAAAGTTCTGCCCCCAAAATACATCTGCGACATTTTGCTGGAAAACGGTGTGATCATCCACGTTTGCGGCGACGGTTCCGCTTTGGGCGACGACGGCAAAACCTACTACGCCGTGTCGCGGGACAACGCCGCGGGTGACTGCGAGGTGCTCGGCTACAGTTGCGAGATCGACGCGCCCATTGATGAAACGACGGATTTTCCGTGGACGATCGAATAAATAGGCTGTAAGAAAGGGCTGATGGTTTTGAAAAACATTGTTGTGATCGGCGCGAACCAGAGCGGACTTGCGTTTGCCAAATTTGCCGCCGACAAGGGCTTTGACGTGAAGGTCTTTGAAGCGAAAGCCAAGGACAACGTCGCCTATGACTGGACGGACGACATGATGGAAGAAACCTTCCCGCAGGTCGGTCTGCCCCTGCCGCCGGAAGAGATCCACACCCGCAAACGCAGCTGGACGTTTATTCCGCCCGCGCAGAACGTCAAGGTGTTCGTGCCCGTGCCGGAGGAGGAGCTGGATTTCGCCATGTACCGCCGCCCGTTCAACGCGTGGCTGGAAGAGCTGGCGACCCAGGCGGGCGCGAAGGTTCGGTATGAAACGCGCGTTGACCGCCTGCTCATCGAAGACGGCAGAGCCGTGGGCGTTGTGCTGGCCGACGGCACGAAAGTGGACGCCGGGCTGGTCGTGGACTGCGGCGGCGTCAATTCGCCCATTCGCACGTCGCTGCCGGATGATTTCGGCATTGAACAAAACATCGACCCGAACGACACCTTCATGGTGCGCCGTACCTTCTTCCGCCGCCCCGAGGGCACCAAGCGGCCGCAGTTCACCAACTGCGCCTACCTCAAGCATCTGGGCGAAAACGGCATTTCGTGGTGCCTGCTTTCCTATGATGAAAAAAGCGCTGACGTGCTCATCGGCCGTCTGGGTAAGCTGACCGACGCGCGCTACACCAACGCGCTGGCCGACCTGCGCCGTGACAACCCCATCATCGGCAAAGAGGTCGTGACCGGGGGCGAACTGCTGCAGATCCCCGTGCGGCACCCCATTGCGACGATGGTTTCAGGCGGCTACGCGCTCGTGGGCGACAGCGCCTACATGACCATTCCCATGCTCGGCAGCGGCATGGCCGCCGGCATGCGCGCCGGACGGATGCTCGCCGACGTCATCGCCGACCCGGTGGGCGACCCGTTCTCGGTCGAGAACCTGTACCGCTATCAGAAGCAGTACATGAAGGAGATCGGCGCGGAGCATTCGGCGATCAACATGATGAAGAACTGGCTGCTCAAGACCGACGACAAAAACGTCGATTTTCTCATCGGCAAGGGCATCGTCAACAAAAAAATGCTGGTGGAGGCTTCCGCCGGTCACATGCTGCGCATGACCTTCCCCGAGTTGGTCGCCACCGGCCTGCGCGGCATAAAGCGGCTCGATCTGCTGCTGGAGCTGGCGCTGCTCATGGGCAAGATGGAAAAGCAGCTTGCCACCGCCGCCGACATGCCGGAGCATTACGACAAAGCGGCCCTGAAAGCCTGGCGGGCAAAATACGAAAAAGCATTCCAATAAAAACAGAAACGGGCGGAGTGAAATGCACCCCAAAAGTTAGACAAAGTGGTATAATGTCTAACAGGGGGTGCA
>CAMJHI010000251.1 GCA_946405475.1 uncultured Clostridia bacterium | reverse complement strand
CGGCGTGAAAGCGGAGGATATCCTTTCCTGCAACGTCAGCGCCACCCACTGCCACGCGGGGCTTGACACGCAGGGCATGAACATCGGCGACATGCTGAAAACCATCGTCACCAAAAAGATCATCCCGATCAGCGACTATATCCGCATTCTCGACAAGGAAATGGAAGAATCGCTCTGCGCCCGCGCGGAAGCCTGCGCGAAAGAGGCCTATGCCAAAATGGAGAGCGGCACGCTTTCGTTCTTTGAAACCGACAAGACCGCCGGTGTGAACGACGACCTGAGAAGCGGCGTGAAGACCAAGAACTTCTTCTCCTGCTTCCTGTTTGAAGGTCAGAGCGGCGAAAAGACGTTCGTGACCAACATCGGCGCTCACCCGACCTCCTACGGCGCGTGGGACAACAACCACATGCTCTGCTGCGACTATCCGTATTTCATGGCCATGGCGATGGAGGAAGCCGGCTGCCATCTGGTGTTCACCCAGAGCTGCCAGGCTGCCATCTCCTCCCCCGGCATCGACGTGGAAGAGGGCGACGCCAAGGACGTGGAAGCGACCGAATGGGTCAAGGCGCACAACCTGACCAAAGAGGACTGGGTCGCGCGCTACGGCGCCAAATACACCGATGAATGGTATGACGATATGGAAGCGGACATGGGTTCGCGCATCAAATCGCTGATGAAGAGCGGGTATCTGCTGACGCACTTTATTCTGGACGAATCCGAAAAAGCCGAAGAGCTGGCGCCGATGCTGAACGTCAAAAACGCGCTCACCCTGCTTTCGCTTGAAAACGGCGTGCTCGCGCTGGGCAGCATTTCCGGCCTGCTGGGCGAAAACGTGGTCAAATACAGCGAAGCGGAATCGGGCTACGGCGTGTTCGCGGAAACCAACTATCTGGAATTCGGCGGCAGCGTGGTCATCCTCACCGCGCCGGGCGAGCTTTCGCCCTCGCTGGTCTACGGCACCGACCCGGATTACACCGGCGACAGCCTGTGGAACGGCAAGACCTCGTGGACGGGCGAGACCTGGGCCTACGACACGCTCATCGACACCGTGCACAAGGTGACGAAATCCCCCGACAAGACCGTGGTGCTCATGGGCATCACCAACGACGCGCTGGGCTACATGTTCCCCGACATCAGCACCCCGAAATCCCTGCTGGGCACCATTCTGTTCTATAAAGGCGACACCGCGGGCGATTTCACGGTCCGGGGCAAAATGCTCAACGACATGCTGCTGACCATCGGCACCCACTGCGGCAGCGAACTGATGGACGGCTTCACGGTCATGCTGCGCGACCTGAAAGAATAAGGAAACACTGAATAAATCACAAGCGCACGATGGAGCGGATCTTTTCCCTTCATATTGCACCAAAAATCCTTGCTTTGCGTCAGCAAAGCGGCGGCTTTTTTGCACAATCTGACGAAAAAATCTCTCGCTCCCTCGCACGCTCTGATTTAATCAGCGTTTCCTAAGCTCTGATCCGCAAAGCCTGCGTTTGCAAAAGCGCAGGCTTTTTTGCTGCCCGAAACCGGGGAAGAAAGCATTTGACGAAAGCGGAAAAAGTCTGTATAATAACATTCAGTATTCTTTCCGGAGGAACGGCGCGCCCGCGCCCGAAAAACAAGCCATGAAAAAAACTGTTTCGGCAACGACCGTGATCTGTATCATTCTTTCCGTGGTGCTCGCCGCCGTGACGCTGGCGGCGTGGCTGGTGTTTCTGCCCGCCTACAAGGCCAAGCATTTCACCGCCCCCGCGCCAAGCAATCTGAGTGTGATCGCCGCGGCGGAATCCCGCGCGGCCTTCGGCGACTATTACGTTTCGCCCGACGGAAACGACAAAAACATCGGCACGTTTGAGCACCCGTTCCGCACCATCGAGGCGGCGCAGAAGGCGGCGCGGAAAACCGACAAGCAGTATCTCAGCCACGTGGTGGTTTCCATCATGGGCGGCACCTACCCCACCAAGGGGCTGACCTTCACCAAGGACGATTCCGGCACCGACACCTGCTCGGTCATTTACTGCGCCTACGGCAACGGCGACGTGATTTTAGACGGCGGCGCCGACGCAATGCCCAACGAGGCCAACGACACGTCGCTGGTCAAAATCGACGGCGCGTCCTATTTTTCACTCAGCGGCGTGAGCATTGTCAACGCCCCCGGCACCGGGCTGACGGTCAAGGGCAGCAACGTCAACGTGGAGGGCTGCACCGTCCGACAGGCCGCCGGGCGCGGGATCGATTGCAGCGGCTCTAAAATCAGCGTAAGCAACTGCCAGATCAGTTACACGGGCGCGAGCGGTATTTCCGTGGGCGGAGGCGACTTCAAAACGCTCAAGCCGAGCGAAAACGTCGTGGACAACAACCTCGTTTCCTACACCTCGCAGCTCAACGGCAGCGCGCCAAGCCTTTCGGTCAGCGGCGTGGGCGCGGTGATCTCCCACAACGAAATCGTCAACTCCCCTGCCGCCGCCATTTATTATCTGGGCAGCCTGAACAAGATCGAGTACAACTACATCCACAACACCGTGCTGACCAACAGCGAACAGGCTGCCGTGGATTCGCCCTGTTTCCGCTGGGACTGCTACGGCAACACCGTGCGCTTCAACTGCCTGAACCTGATCGGCAGCAAGGGCTCCGGGCGCGATTTCATCGGCATTCGCCCCTGCTCCGGCACCGAGATCACGCAGAACCTGCTGCTCAACGTCTGCGGCGAAAACGCCGCGGGCGTGCTGCTGACAGGCGGGCGCGACGTGACGGTGAGCAACAACATTTTCGTCAACACGGGCGAAGCCGTGACCGGCACGGATTACCCGCGTGAATATGAACAGGAAGCGCTTGAGCTACTGAAGAGCGTGCCGAAACAAAGCAAGGTGTGGCAGGAAACGCTGCCCGCCTGCGCCGGGCTTTCAACTGACCCGAACAGCGAAAGCTACGCCGCCAAGCCGGCAAACAACACGGTCACCGGCAACGTGTGCATGCAGCAGGGCGGCAGCGTCGGCAGCTTTTCCGCCGGGTTCAAAAAGGGCGTGACCGAGGCGCACAACGCGGTTTACGCCCCGGGTAAGAAAAACGTCTTTGCCGACCTCAACGGCGGCGATTACACGGTGAACGAGGATTCCGATGTGTACCGCAGCATGAAGGAATTCCGGAACCTTCCGTTCGACGAGATCGGGCGGTACTGAGCCGATCGACGAGAAAAACGACCTGTTTTTTCCCTTGGGAAAAGGCAGGTTTTTTATTTGCGTGCCGCAGAGGTGCCCACCGGGCACCCGCGTTCTCCCCTGCCGGGTCGGTCGGCGCT
>CAMJHI010000250.1 GCA_946405475.1 uncultured Clostridia bacterium | reverse complement strand
TACAACTCGTTGATATGCGAGCCGTCGGCGTTATTGTTATGCGCGTCCGCCCAAGGCTTATCAGGAAAAGGGCTACAAGGTCTGGTGCGTGGGCGATGACATCAGCTGGATCCGCAAGGGCGACGACGGCAGACTGTACGCCATCAACCCCGAAAACGGCTTCTTCGGCGTTGCCCCCGGCACGAACGAAAAATCCAATCCCAACGCGCTGGCTGCCACCAGAAAGGGCACCATCTTCACCAACGTGGCGCTGAACCTCGACAACAACACCGTCTGGTGGGAAGGCCTTGACAAGAACCCGCCCGCCAACGCCATTGAATGGAAGGGTAACCCCTGGAACGGCCAGACGAGCGAAGAAAAGGGCGCTCATCCCAACAGCCGCTTCACCGCTCCCGCCGTCAACTGCCCCTGCATCAGCAGCGAATTTGAAAACCCGCAGGGCGTGCCGATCTCCGCTTTCGTTTTCGGCGGCCGCCGCGCCAAGCTCGCTCCCCTCGTTTATCAGTCCCGTGACTGGAACCATGGCGTGTTCGTCGGCTCCATCATGGCTTCCGAAACCACGGCTGCCGCTTCCGGCGCTGTCGGCGTTGTGCGCCGCGATCCCATGGCGATGCTCCCCTTCTGCGGCTACAACATGGGCGATTACTGGCAGCACTGGATCGACATCGGCAAGACCCTCGATCCCGACAAGGCTCCCAAGATCTTCAACGTCAACTGGTTCCGCAAGGATGACGACGGCAACTTCATGTGGCCGGGCTTCGGCGACAACCTGCGTGTTCTGGAATGGATCCTCGATCGCTGCGAAGGCAAGGTCGACGCGGACGAAGTCGCCATCGGTTACGTGCCCAAGGCGGAAGACATTAACCGCGAAGGCATCGAAGATGAGGTTTCGCTGGATTCTCTCAAGGCGATGCTCGACGTTGACAAGGATCTGTGGAAGACCGAAGCCGAAGGCATTGCTGAGTTCTATGCCAAGTTCGGCGACAAGCTGCCGCCGGTTCTGGCCGATGAGCTTGCCACACTGAACGAAAACCTGAAATAAGCCAACAAACAAACAACGAGGCTGCAGCAACAGAAACCGTTGCCGCAGCCTCTTTCTTTATTTGTTTTATAATTCCTGATTTTTAAGAGCTTCTCCTTTGGGGATTTTGCTGAGCTTTCTCATCATGCCGATGGCCACCAACGCGTAGCAGACGACGCCGAGCACCACCATCCTCACATAACAGCTGTTGTCGATCACATAGGGAATGTAGCCCGACATAGCGGTATACATGTAGGAATGGAACATCCAGCGAAGGGCGGCGTCAATGAGCGGAATGGAAAGCAGAAGCGAGGCAAGCACCACGAGCGAGGTAATCATCAAATACAGCTTTCCGATCTCACCGTTCGTAAAGCCGAGTATTTTTGTCAGCGCGATCGACTTTGTGTTCTTTTCGATGACCTGCTTGGTGAGAATGTACATCAGCAGCAAAAAGAGCACGGCGCCGAGCCCCGAAAAAGCCGACATCATCGCGCCCATGGACTTGCCGAGCTGCGTTGCGATTTTTGCGAGATCCGCTTCGGTGATCACGGCGGCGATATCATCCGTGCCGATATCGTCAAGCTTTTCGTGGCTGAAATAACCCGTGAAATAGTCCGGCTCCTCATCAAAGGCTTTCAGGTAGTCCTCTCTGTTCATAAAGACGGTCAGCGCCGCATCATAAGTGTATTCGCCGCCGACGGTGAACGAATATTCCTTTGTTCCGTAAGGCTCTTTGAGTCGGATCGTGTCGCCCGGTTCCAGCCCGAATTTATCTCTGTAACCGTTGGAAACAAGCACGGTCCCGGCCGGGATTTCCTTTGTGATGTAACGACTGTTTTTCTGAATACCGTAAACGCCGATATCGTCAAGCACATACTTTTTGTCGGTGGTGTTGAGCGTAGTGATGCAGTATTTTTCCGCGTTTATGTTTTTCGTTTCCTTTTGATCCATTAAAATATATTGATATTCCGCAATTTTCGTCTGCTGAACCAGCTCGGTATAATCGTCGATCAGCGGGCCGAACATGGAACCGAACACCGCCAGGATCGCCGCGGCAAAAATACCTGCGAACAAGACGAGATAGGAGGAAAGATTCTGAAACAGGATCCTGATTCGGAACCGACCGAAGAACGGAAGCTTTGAAGGCAGACGAACCACTTTTTTCCTGCCGCGCTTCTTGGTTACACCGCGGAGAAATTGAAGCGGTTTGATGCGCAGCTTTTTGCTGATCACGAGCAGAACAATGACAAACATGATGGCAAGCGGGATGATCGTTGTGAGCAAAAAGGCCTTCGGCGTCCAGAACGTTTCAAACGGAGCGATCGAGTAATTGGAAAAATAGACCTTCTGAAACACGAGCGGAAACAGGAAATAACCCAGCACGTTTCCGATCAGCGCACCGATGAGCGTGATGATCATCGGCAGGACAAGGTAATGACGCGTAAGCTCGGCCCTTGAATAGCCGGAAGCCCGAAGCGTGCCGATGACCCCCGCTTCTTTGGTGATCGTGTTCGAGGTCGTTACGGCGTACATGAAGGCGATGACAGCGATGATGATATAGAGCATCAGCATCGCGCCCGCCTCGTCACCAGAAGCGTCATCGATCACAAAATTGATCGCCTTGTTCAGATACCGCGGCAGATAATCGTCAACGTCGATCAGCTCGCTTTCATCGATTTCGGTGTTCGTGAGAGCTTTCAGGTCAGTCAGGGAATCGCGGATCTCTTCGGTCGAATAAAGGCCCGTGGCGTCAACCTTGTCGAGAATCGACTCGATTTCGTCAAAATCAAAATCCATCTCGTTTTCATAATCCTTTTCGCTGTCGAGCTCGTCAAAATGGATGACGGGAGCCTCCATGCTGTCAGCGTCAACGTCCGAAAGCAGATCTTCCGCCTGTTCAAAGGCTTCTGTCATAGCCTTGTAGGCAGCGGTCGATGTGCCGAGCTGCGCTGCGATCAGCGCGTCGACGCTCGTCCCCTGCTTTTTCAAAGCCCTCTGCAAGAGCGCGTCCGCCAAGGCGTTTTGTGACAATCCGCTTGCCTGGATCAGCAGCTCCATCAGGTCATCCTCGGTTTTTCCGCTGAGCTTCAGCGCTTCAAGGAGCATGTCCTCCTGCTTGATCCTTCCTAAAATCACTTTTGTCTGCAGGGCGAGCTTTTGTTGATCGGTCAGACCCAATCGCTCAAAAACCTCTGCCGCAAGCTCCTCCTTGCTGCGGCCCGATTTCGTGACGATCACGTCTGTTACCTCATCCTGCGACAGGGAAGCGATCGCCTTCTCCCCTGCTTTTTCCGCC
>CAMJHI010000249.1 GCA_946405475.1 uncultured Clostridia bacterium | reverse complement strand
TGTCGCTTTGTTTTTTCTGTTGCACTTCAAATGATAACCTGTCCACCTCCCTCAATGAGGGAGGCTCATACGGCACGCATTCTTGCGAGCCGCAGGCAAAGATGACTTTTTCGTCTGCACCGAAGCAGTCAAATCTGATGAAAACAATCAGATCGGAGCGCAGCGACCCTCAATTTCGCATTTCGCATTTCGCCTTCCGCCTTAAAAATCGATCCGCTGACAACCGACTACCGGCTTCGCTCTCCGCTATCCGCTATTCGCTATAAGCTATCGTCTGTCGGCTCGCTACAGCGACTGAATGATCCCCTTGGCGACCGCCTCGGCGTAAACGTCAAAATATTTGTCGAACCGTTCGTTGTCCGCCTCGCTGCTCATGAAGCCCAGCTCCAGCAGGCAGCTTTTGCATTTGGTGTGGGCGTTCACCGCGTAGTTTTTGGTGATGTCGCCGCGGTATCCGGCGTGCACGCCGCGGTCGTTCCCGAAGCCGACCAGATCAAGCTGCTTGAGAAGGTTTTTCGCCAGCTTTTTGTCGGGGCGGGGCGAGGTGTTTTGGATCCACGCCTCCATGCCGCTCACGTCCGGGTTTTCGGCGCTGTTGCGGTGGATGGCCACGAACACGGTCGCGTGTTTTTTGTTGCTGAGCGTGTACCGCTCCTCAAGCGTGACGGTCACATCCTCCGTGCGGGTGTAAATGACCCGATAGCCTTTTTCTTCGAGTATTTTGCCGACGGCCAGCGTCATCGCCAGATTGTCGTCCTTTTCCAGCCGACCGTCCGGCGAAACCGCGCCGGTGTCCTTGCCGCCGTGCCCGGCGTCCAGACAGATCAGCGGCGTGGGCTTGTGAAGCTTCACGAACCCGAACACGCCGCCCGCGATCACGATCACGGCCGCAAGGACGATCAAAATGATCTTTCTCTTTCTTTTCATATTTGTTCCTTCCCCGAAAAATCGGGATTCCGGTCACGGCAGCTCAAAGCCGGAGATGGCAAAGTGCTCCGTCCGTACCGGGTCGTAATGGATCCCGGTCTCCGCGAGCTGTTCGCAAAGGCGGTCGTACAGCTTCGGGTCGCCGTTTCGCTGCATGATGGTAATGTCAAAATCCGTATCGCGGGAAAAAATCTCCGCGGAAACGCCGCCGCTGAGCGTGAGATCAAGATACGGCGCGACAAAGGAAACGTAACGATCCAGCCCGCCCCAGGCAACGCGCCCCGTATAACTGACTTCAAAGGTGTTGACGCCGATCCCCTCCGTCACGACCCGGCGCATGAACGCGCGCTTCTGCGGCAGAGTCATCGACCGGATCGCTTTTTCGTGGCGGATATGCGCATTCACGGTTATCAGGTCGTTTTCATCATCGGCGCGCAGGATCAGCGACCCGCGGCCGATCGTATTGAGCCGGTCGATCTCCGCGCCGCGCAGCGACGGCGGATAAACGATCGGAACGATATTCACGTGGCAGAGGTGGCTCTGCGGCTTGCCCAGCGCGTGCCGGAACTGATGCTGCATCCCGCAGACGACGGGCAGGCAGTTTTCCGGATGCAGCTCGTCGACGGCGCGATAGAGCAGCGAAGCGACAAACGTGGCGGGGCTGCCGTCCACGCTGGAAACGAAGCGCATCAGTTCCTTTTGCGGAACGCGGAACAGGTAGGAAGTCCATCCGCCCATGTTCGCGTAACCCTGCGGCTGATCGGGCAGGCGGAACACGGCTTCGGGGCGCGGCGAGAGCTTCATCGGCGCCGCCGGGATCGGCTCGGCGGGATAGGGATCATCCTCCAGCTCGGCCGCCGGGATCGCGCTGTCCGGCAAAGCGATCCACGAGGTGTCGAATTCCGCCTCGGGGTGCACAAGGCTCAGATAGCTGTAAAGCAGCGTGCGAACGAACGGGAACACGCCGTTCCCGTCGGTTATAAAATGCGTGGTGTCCAGAAACAGCCGGTTCCCCTCCACAGCGAACGCAACCAGATGCCCGTTGCTTTCTTCGCTGTTCAGGCGGATCGGACGGCCGCCGTCGGCAAACACGAACGGGGCGTCGTTGCGCGCCATCCGATAGGTCTCGCCCTGCCGGATCAGCCGAACCGCAAAATACGGGAACCGCCGCGCGGTCTGCGCCGCCGCCTGTTCCATGGCGGCGATTTGCACCGGCTCCCGGAAATCCAGACCGAGGCGGAAGGTGTTGCGCAGCGTTTCATCCGCCGCGTAAATGATGTTGTTGACCGAATCGCTCATGGCTTCTCCTTCCGCTCGTTATCCCTTCAGCGCCTTCATCACGGTGCTGGCAATGGGCAGCGCTTCATCCGAGCCGCCCCCGCCGTTTTGCACCACGACCACGACGGCATAGGGGAAATTGGCGTCCATCGACGCGCCCACGAACCAGGCGTGCGATTTTTCGCCCTCCACCTGCGCCGTGCCGGTCTTGCCGCCGAAGGACATGTTGGGGAACTTTTTGTCGCCGTAATTGTTGATGACGTTGTTGCGCATCATCGTGCGCAGAACCGAAGCGGTCTCCGGCTTGAGCTTGCTGACGGTTTTCAGGCTGCCGACCGTGTCGGTGAGCGTGCTGCGCACAAAATAGGGCACGGGCGTCGTGCCGCCGTTCGCGGCCGCGCCGGCGAGCATCATCATGTTCAGCGGGTTCATCAGCGTGGTGTACTGCCCGATGGCCGCCCAGCCGACGTCGATCTCGACCGCGCCGGAAAGATCGAACCGCCCCTTCGCCGTTTTCACGCCGCTGATATTATAGCTGTCGCAAAGCCCCAGCGCCCTGACCGTTTTGGTCAGCTTGTCCGCGCCCAGCTCCACGCCGATGGCGGCGAAGGTCGAATTGCAGGACTTGGTCAGCGCCTTGCCGAAATCAAGCTTGCCGTGCGTGTTGTTGCAGATGACCTTGCTGCCCGTTTTCGTGGTGTAAGCGCCGGTGCAGTTGAACGTGCGCGTGCCGATGTCGGGGATGTTCTCAATGGCGCCGGCCGAGGTGACCAGCTTGAACGTGGAACCCGGCGTGAACAGCCCGGTGAGCAGGCGGTTCATGTAAACGCCGTCGTATTTTTTGTTCGTTTCAATGTCGGCGGGCTTTTTGGTCGGATCGTAGCTCGGGGCCGATACGTCGCAGAGGATCTCGCCCGTTTTGTAATTGTAAACGCCCACGCAGCCCTTGCGCCCCTTGAGCGCGTTGTAGGCGATCTTGTTCAGGTTTGCATCGACGGTCAGGGTCACGTTGTCGCCCTCGCCCTCGGTCACCAGATTAAAAATGCCCTCGATGCGGCTGTAACCGATGAGCTGGTCGCGGCACAGGGTGTGCGCGCCGCAGGCGATGTAGCCGTATTGGTCGCCCACCACGTGCAGCG
>CAMJHI010000248.1 GCA_946405475.1 uncultured Clostridia bacterium | reverse complement strand
GCCCTCCGGCGACAAAAAAACCTGCGTTTTGTGCTTTAATCGGCGAAAGGCGTTGCAATGGATGATGCGGTCACGGTCGCGTTGCCAGCAGGTGCGGATCTCGTCGGCCGGCTCGTCGCGTTCACGACCCAGCGATCGGTCTGCAAAGGCGGCGAGCGGTGAAAGGGTTTTGTGTTCGTTTTGTTCGGTGATCTGACGAATGATCGTCATAAGCCCGCCTCCCTTCTGACAGTTACATTGTATAATACACAGCCGGTGCGGGAAACCCTTTATTTTTGTCGAAAAAATTATTTTGCTTCAGCAAACAGCGTTTCCACCTCACGGGGCGACACTTTGCCCAGACTTGCGTCAAACACGGCGGCGCAGAAGCCGTCGTAAAGATTCTGCGGCATGGTGAAGGTGACCGACACCTTGTCGGTGAAATCGGCGGCTTCGACCGTGCCGCCCGCGTCGGGGATCATGCCGGACAATTTGCCGTAAAAGCCGTAATCACATTCGCACATGGCGCGCACGCACAGCGCCATTTTGATTTTCTGCGCCGCGTCGACGCCGAGCTTGGCCGAATGCGAATAGGCGCGCACCAATCCCCCGCCGCCGAGCAGGATGCCGCCGAAATACCGCGTGACCACCACGCAGCAATCGGTCAGCTCCTCTTTCAGCAGCACGTCGAGCACCGGCATGCCGGCGGTGCCCTGCGGCTCGCCGTCGTCGGAATAGCGCTTGATCTGCCCGTCGCGCAGCACGTAGGCGTAGACGTTATGCTTTGCGTCCCAGTGTTTCGCGCGCACCTGATTGATGAACGCCACCGCTTCGTCCTGCGTCTGAACCGGAACGGCGTAGCTGATGAAGCGCGAATGCTTCACGACGTATTCATCGCTCGCCTGCTGTTTGAGCGTAAAGTATTCGTCCAACCTTGTTCCACCTCCGCCGATTGAAATGAAAAGGCGGTGCCGCTGCACCGCCTGTGAAGGCAATTATTTGCTTTCGAGGTTGTAACGCTTTTTGAATCTGTCAACACGGCCGCCGGTATCGACGAGCTTCTGCTTGCCGGTGAAGAACGGATGGCATTTCGAGCAAATATCAACGCGAAGATTCGGCTTGGTCGAAGAAGTTTCAAACTCAGCCCCGCACGCGCAGCGGATCACGGTTTTTTCGTATTTCGGATGAAGTCCCTCTTTCATTCTTTTCACCTCTCTATCGGGATCATTACATAGCGCGAATTATGATAACACAAACCTTTTGGAATTGCAAGCATTATTTCAAAAAAATCAGCCGTTTTTTTCTGATTTTTGTTCTGCCGAACGCAAAAGCTCGTCAAATTGCCGGGCGGCACGCTGAATTTCATCCTCATGCCCGTAACAATCGCGGTAAAGCTCGATGATGTAGTTGCCCCGATAGCCGACCTGATGGAGCGCCCGAACGAACGGTTCAAACGCGAAGCTGCCCGTGAACGGCACGGCGCAGTCCTGCCCGCCGCGCACGTCGCTGACGTGGACGTTGACGATCTGCTTGCCTAACAGGCGGATGAATTCATAGGGATCCTCCCCCGCCCGGCGGCACTGCTTGATATCCAGCGTCATGGCAAAATCCGGCCCGATATAATCGGCCAGCGCCTTCATGAACCGCGGCGACTGGCTGCGCTTTTTGACCACGTTTTCATGCGTGAGCTTCACGCCGAACGCCTGCGCCGCCCGGTGGAGCTGCGCGTAACGGTCAAAATAGACCTCGTTGTCAGCAAAGGCGTCGGTGCTGCCGCCGTGGAACACCAGCTTATCCGCGCCGATGACGTTGCAGAAATCGAAATAATGCCGGTAGAAGTCGATCAGCTCGCCGACCCGGCGTTCATACGGGCCGAAGAGCATGTACGATTCAAGAAAAGAGGTGTAAGGGTGCAGCGAGCCGATCTGAAAATCGTACTCCCTGATCACGCGGATCACGCGGTCGAAGTATTCGCCGTGCATCTCGCTGCCGCAGTTGATGAACAGTTCCAGATTACGAAAGCCCAGCCTGCCGCAGTGCTCGAGAGCCTGTTCGGTTTCCATCGGGTAATAACAGGCGCTGGAAATGCCGGTCCTCATCCGCTTCGCCCCCTTTGCCAACATTTTGCCTTTGCGTTTTGTTCGCCCCTATATTACCATAGATGCGGTGATAAAATGAAGAGCTTTTCCGAATTTTGCAAAAAATTAACAAACCGCACCCGGCTTTTTCTCGGGCTGTCCTTTCTGCTGCTGGCGCTGATCTTTTTTGTTTCGGCCTGTTTTCATGTTCTGTCCGAGCGGCTGACCGGCTGCTTCGCTCTGGCAGAGTATGCCGACGCGCTTTTGCGCTGCCTGCGCCCGTGCTGCGCCGTTCTGGGCTTGGGCGCGATCGCGCTGCAACGGCTTGACAGCAAAGAAAAAGAGGAGTAAAATAACAGTGGATCATAACGCGAAAAAGAGGAATGGCCATGGCAGAACAGGCAAAGGATTACGGCAAGCTCGTCAAGGTGCTGCAGATCATCACCGGCATACTCATGCTGGTCATGGTCGGCGTCGGCATTTTTCTGATCCAGAAATACAACATCAAAATGTCGAACATCAAAAACCTCAGCGCCATGCTCACCGGCGGCACGCTGACCGTAGCCGGCATCATCATCGGCGTTTCGGTGGTCAAATCGTTTGCGCTGGTCTTTCCGCCCGCCGTCATCTTTTCGGTCTGCGCCTACGTCATGCCGAACTATTTTACGGCGCTGATCGTCAACATCGTTTCCGTTGCGTTAAGTCTGATCATCCCCTATTTTCTCGGCCGCTTCACCGGCGCGGGCATGGTGGAAACGCTGACCAAACGCTTCAAGGCGGTCAAAAAGGTCGAGGATTTTGCCGGTACGAACGAAGTGGCGCTCACGGCGGTGTTCAAATTTGCCGGGCTGCTGCCGGGCGATCTGTCGAGTCTGCTGTTCGGCGCGATGATCATTTCGTTCAAAAACTATATGCTGGGCGCGTTTCTGGGCAATCTGCCGCTGGTGGTCGTTTACACGCTGTTCGGCACCGTGCTCAAAAACGTGGGCGAACAGCCCTGGGTCGTCGCCATCCCGATCGTGATCATCGTGCTGTTTCTGCTCATTGCCGCCGCGATCACGAAAAAAATGGTCGACAAAAACAAAAAAGCCGAACCCAAACCGCAGGCGTGATTGCAAGAACATTCCGACTGATTTCGTTTTATCATAAAGGAGGAGACGCAACATGGGCAAAAAACTGACGGCCGTTTGTCTGGCCGTTCTGATCGCTTTTCTGACCGTACCGACGGCCACAATCGGCGCGCAGGCGGCGGAAAGCAGCCTGGTGCAGACCGTGCAGGAGATCGAACCGCTGA
>CAMJHI010000247.1 GCA_946405475.1 uncultured Clostridia bacterium | reverse complement strand
AATAACAGAAGGTGTCGTCGTTGGCGCCGGAAGCCAGCGTATAGGTGCCCGTGACCTTCGGCACAAAGCGAAGGGTCGTGACCTGATTGGACGTGATCACAACGGTTTTGGTCTCGCCCACGTTGATATCCGACTTGACGACGTCTTCGCTGCCGCAAACGTCGCAAACGCCGTCGTCATCTTCGTCGGTGTGATCGATCGTTGACAGAGCTTCCGTGCAGCTGAACTGGCAGCGGGTGCAGGTCTTGATGCAGGAGCCTTCTTCCGAGCAGGTCGGCTCTTTCGTGACCGTTATCTCAAAGCTGTGTCCCAGCTCGTTGATGATTTCGGTGGTGACGGTGTGGCATTCCGTGCAGGTCTTGGTGAGAAGACCGGGTTCCGTGCAGGTCGGTTCTTTTGTAACGACCGACTCATAGGTGTGCGGCACGGTGGGGATATCCTCGGTGTAGCTGTGGCCGCAGCGGGTGCAGGTGTAGGTGCGAACGCCCGTTTCAGAGCAGGTCGCTTCTTTGGTGACTGCCGAGGTGTAATCGTGCCCGAGCGCGGGCTTGGTCATGATTTTGGTTTCGCCGCACGCGCAGGTGTAGGTGATCACGCCGTCGGTGGTGCAGGTCTGTTCCGACGTGACGGAGGACGTGTAGAAATGCGAATGATCCAGTTCAAGGAAGTGGATCGTGGCGCCCAGAAGGATGTCGTTGTCCGGGTCGATCGCGATCTGGTTCCATTCTTCCTCGGTGCCTTCAAAACAAACGTCCGTCAGCGAAGTCGTCGGCCACGCGCCGTGATCGACGTAATAGATCGCTTCATCATACCGAACCGTTCCGGCATAATACGGACCGTTACGCTCCCATTCCTGCCGGAAGTAATCCTTGATGTCCAAACCGTATTGCGCATACATATTCATTAAGCTGTTGATCGACGACTCCATCATCGTATGATAGTAGTCCGGCGTCATGACTTGGAAGATCCCTTTGCCGATGGAGGTCACCGTTCCGGGAATGGTCAGGCTCGTCATCAGGTTGTTGCCCGCGAACGCGCCGTTTTCGATGGCGGTCATCGTGCCGCCGTCGATCCCGGCAGGGATCGCGATTTCGGTCAGCCAGTCGTCACAATCCAGAACGCTCAGGGTATTGTCGGCTCCTTCCAGATAAATCAGCCCGAAAAAGCCGGGGGCAAAATGCTTGGTCGCGTTGTTCAGCGCGTCGTTGCCGTAAGTGCTGATGTGGATCGCCTTCCAATTATCCTCGGTGCCGCGGTAATACACGTCGGTCAGGCTGCCGTTCGGGTGGTCAAGGACGGCCCGGATCGTTTCGATCGACACATAGCCGAGGGTGGAATCCGTCAGGGTCTCACCGTTTTCTGTGGCCATTTCATAGTCTGACTGAAGGTAACCGATCGTTTCGTCACTGAAGCCGAGCGAAAAGGCGTCGTTTGAAACATAAGTAACGCCGGTGCCGATGGTCACGCTGGTCAGATTGATGCAGCGGGCAAACATATCGGAACTGATGTCCGAAACGCCGTCGGGGACGTTGATGCTGGTCAGGTTCACGCAGGAGGCGAACGCCGAGGAGCCGAGGTCCGAGATGCTGTTGGGAAGCGTCACGTTCGTCAGCCCGGTGCAGCATTCAAACACGCCGCTGTTGACGGTCGTCAGACTGTCCGGAAGGTTCAGGCTGGTCAGCCCGATGCAGCCGCTGAACGCGTAATAGTCGATCGTCGTGACACCCTCGGGAACGGTCAGGCTGGTGATGTTCGTGCAGCGGTTGAACGCATAGGCTTTGATTCTCGTCAAGCCGTTCGGGATCACCAGATCGGTCATCGGGGAATCGTTCAGGTACAGGTTGTGCCCGTAATACAGCGGGTTCGAAGTATTGCCGGAAAACGTGATGCCGCACCACGCCGTCAGGTCGGCGATCTTCACGGCGGTCACGTTCATGCACCCGGCAAAGGCATTTTCGCCGATGCTCGTGACGGAGGCGGGGATGCTCACGCTTTCCAGCCCGAAAAGGAAATAGAAAGCGTTGGCGCCAATGCCCGTAACGCCGTT
Source organism: uncultured Clostridia bacterium (assembly GCA_946405475.1). GTDB lineage: Bacteria > Bacillota > Clostridia > Oscillospirales > Acutalibacteraceae > UBA8612. The sequence goes on along the minus strand of CAMJHI010000247.1, from coordinate 1,376 downwards.
TTCGATCACGAGCTTTTTCGCCGTCATGTAATACGGCCGCCATCCGGCTGTGGTCACCGGAACGGCGTATTCACCGTAAATATCGGTCGAGTAGTCGCTCATGTTGCCCGAGCCGCGGATGGTCAGGGTCTTGCTGCTCGTGTTGTAGATCCACGTCACGCCGCTGCCGCAGGAGCCCGAGATCGGGTCGGCCGCAAAGGCCGCCAGCGGCGCCACGCCCAGGAGCAAGGCCGCGCATAACAAAACGGATATCACGCATCGAATCGATTTTTTCATGTGCAATCCCTCCGAAAAAAGCTCTGTAACATCAATATAGCATAAAAAGCGGCTCTGTTGCAACTGTTTTTCCGAAAATGAACAAAAAAGAGGCTCCTTGCAGGGAGCCTCTCATTGGGATCAGAACAGACCGGAAATTTTGCCGTTTTCGTCCACGTCGATGCGTTCGGCGGCGGGCGATTTGGGCAGGCCGGGCATGGTCATGATGTCGCCGGTGAGCACGACGATAAAGCCCGCGCCGGCGGAAATCTTGACGTTTTTGACCGTGACGGTGAAGTCTTCGGGCGCGCCGAGCTTCGCCGGATCGTCGGAAAAGCTGTACTGCGTTTTGGCCACGCAGATGGGGCAGTTGCCGTAGCCGAGCTGCTCCAGGCGCTCAATCTGCTTTTGCGCGGCGGGCAGGATGTTGACGCCGTCGCCGCCGTAGATCTTTTTGACCACAGCTTCGATCTTTTCGGTGATCGTGCTGTCCAGTTCGTAAGAGAAGGTGAAGTCGCCCTGCTCTTCTTCGCACAGGCGCACCACCTCGCGGGCAAGGTCTTCGCCGCCCTTGCCGCCTTCCGCCCACACGGTGGAAAGCACGGTGTTCACGCCCAGCTCGGCGCAGCGCTTCATGATGAACGCGATCTCCGCGTCGGTGTCGGTCGGGAAGCGGTTGACCGCGACCACGCAGGGCAGCTTATAGACGTTTTTGATGTTGGACACGTGGCGCAGCAGGTTCGGTATGCCGCGATCCAGCGCGTCAAGGTCTTCGGCGCCGAGCGATTTTTTGTCGAGCCCGCCGTGCATTTTCAGCGCGCGCACCGTGGCGACGATGACCACCGCGTCGGGCACAAGACCCGCCATGCGGCACTTGATGTCGAGGAATTTTTCCGCGCCGAGGTCCGCGCCGAAGCCGGCCTCCGTCACGGTGTAGTCGCCCATTTTCAGCGCTAACTTGGTTGCGGTGACGCTGTTGCAGCCGTGGGCGATGTTGGCAAACGGGCCGCCGTGGATGAACGCGGGCGTGCCCTCAAGCGTCTGGACGAGATTGGGCTTGATCGCGTCCTTCAGCAGCGCCGCCATCGCGCCCTCCGCCTTGAGATCGTGCGCGGTCACAG
>CAMJHI010000246.1 GCA_946405475.1 uncultured Clostridia bacterium | reverse complement strand
CCGCGATCATTACGGCGAGCTTTGAATTCGGCGGCAAGACCTATTCCGATTCCTGCGAGGTGTTCGTTCGCTATCCCGTGGAATCCATCGCCCTGTCCAGACGAAAGGCGACGATGAAGGCGGGCGACAGCCTGAACCTGACGGTCAAGTTTTCCCCCAAAAAGGCAACGGTGCAGACCGTGACGTGGTACACGGAGAATGAAGCCGTTGCGAAGGTGGAAAAAGACGGCACCATCCGCGCCGTTTCGCCCGGCAAAACCAAGGTCTACTGCCTGTCCGACGACGGCTATTTCAAATCTTCCTGTGAGGTGACGGTCAAATGAGTGAACACAAGCACGTTCCCGACGAAGCCAAAAAAGTGCGCAAGCTGGTCGACGAGGCGTTCGGGGAAGAAACCGGTTCCGCCGCCAAGCTCGGGGAAGAACGGCTGGGGCGCTACAGCAACATCGCCGTTAAAATGTTCCACACCAGCGTGCTGCCGCCCCGCGAAATGGCGCTGCCCGCCATCGGTCAGTTTGCCTCGAAGGTGCTAAAGGGGCTGGAGGCTTACCGCCTGCTTTATTTCGTCAACGTTCTGAAAATCGACATGACCTACGTCACGCTGATCCTCACCCTGATCGGCATTTACGACGTGCTGAACAATCCCCTCATGGGTATTGCCTACGACCGCACCAGGACCCGTTGGGGCAAGGCGAGACCCTATATCATGTTCTCCGCCATTCCCTATTTCGCCAGCACGGCGCTGCTGTATTGCGGCGCGCTGTTCTTGGGCGATAAATCCGGCAACGACCCCCGAAAGATCATTTTCGTGTTCGTCATGCTGTTCATTCAGGAAACGCTGTCCACCATTTACAGTATCCCGCGCGACAACATGATCTCCCTGCAGACGGCGAACCCGAAAGACAGGATCACGGTCGGTCTGCTCAACACGTACATCGGCGAATTTGGCTCGCAGATGGTCTATGTGATTTTCCTGCCGCTGATGGAGCTGAACAACAAGGGTTACATCAACGTGCCCATGCCCATGATCTTTGCCATTTTGAGCATTTTTGCCTGCTCCCTCGGCGCGGTGGGCAACATGGCGATGGCGGCAGGCTGCAAGGAGCGCATCATGCTCCAGCCCAAGCCCGTTCCCTTCACCAAAACGCTGTTCTACATGCTCAAGAACAAGTACCTGCTGCGTAACTTCATCGTCAACTTCGCCACCTCCTGGTGGTCCAGCGGCGGCTATTCCTGGGACGTTGTGACCCAGATGGAAATCTTCGGCGGCTCGGTCTACGGCTTTCTGGCCTACCTGCCGTATAACATCGTGGATATCCCCAGCGTCGCGCTGGTCCCGAAATTCCAGAAGATCTTCAAAGGCAACAACCGAAACGCCTACATCGTGCTGCGGTTCTGGGATCTGTTCTGCGGTCTCGGCATGGCGGTGTTCGGCTGCCCGCTGGTGCAGAACCGGTGGGCGATCATCGGCATTTATGCGTTCTTCTACGGCTTGAACGGTTTGAACAACGGCGCAGCCAACGTGTTCAGCGCCGAGGTCGAGAGAGAGATCGCGGACTACACCGAATACGTCAGCGGCGAACGTCCGGACGGCACCATGAACCTGATCCCGTCTCTGATCACCAAGATCACCGCGCCGCTCAACGCCTTGCTCACCGTGAAGCTGTTCAAGTGGTCGGGCTATGATTCCACCATCCCGATGAATCCGTGGTCGCAGGGCAGCAAGATCGTGTATCAGAAGGTGTTCTTCCTGTTCACCGCCATCCATTTCCTGCCCGACGTCGTGAAGATGATCCCGTACTTCTTCTATGATCTGGTCGGCGAGAAGCGCGAAAGAATGTACATCGCGCTCAATGAACGCCGCGCGCTCATGGCCAAGGAACACAGCACCAACGAAGCGGTGGAAGAACTGATGGAGGCCATGGAAGAAACGGGCGTTGAGGTCTGACCCTTTTGCGGAGTTTAAGAAAAGCATGAATTTTTATTCGATCGCCGACATCATCATCGGGCTCGAGCCCAAACACGCCCTGCTGCGGCAGCGGTGCGAGCCCTACCTGTGCCGAAAAAGCGGCGTGACCGATTACGTCATTTCCGCTGAAGCGGGCGGCCTGGCCGAATTGGCGGCGCAGCACCCGGAAGTGACGGAAGAGGTGCTGGAATATCTGCACGTCGGCACCCTGTTTTATGCCGGACTGATCCGTCACGGGGGGCTGATGCTTCACGCCTCCGCCGTGGTGGTCGACGGCGCCTGCTACGCCTTTTCGGCCGATCGCGGCGTCGGCAAATCAACGCATACCGCGCTCTGGCTGCGGGAATTTGCCGACCGCGGCGCGTATATCCTCAACGACGACAAGCCCGCGCTCAAGCTGGCAAACGGCTCGTTCACCGCGTGGGGCACGCCCTTCAGCGGCGTGAACGATATCAGCGTGAACCGCAGCGTTCCGCTGAAAGCCATCGCCTTTGTGGAACGCAGCCAGACCAACTCGATCGAGCGCCTGACGGCCGGGCAGGCCATTCCGCGCCTGTTTAAGCAGACCGTGCGGCCCGCGGAGGAAGCGCTGATGAACCGGCTGCTGGATACTGTTCAGCAGTTGGTCAAAACGGTGCCCCTTTATCTGCTGCGCTGCAATACGGAACCGCAGGCGGCTCAGCTTGCCTATCAGACGATGCGTCAATAAAAACAAAGCGGCAGTCTGTCTTGTGAAAAGACGGGCTGCCTTTTTAAGGTGTGGGTTATCATGAGAAGAGAAAGAGGGGAGCAGCCGGCGGCCCGGCGGCTTTGGCCGGTGTGCGCCGCGCTGGCGGCGGTCTCGCTGCTGATCACCGTTCTGCCGTTCGGCTTTTCGGCGCGGGCGATCGAGGTCGACGGCCTGCTCAAAGAAAAGCTGTGGGCGGAACTGGAACCGTTCACGGTGATCCGCCCGAAGGATCAGCCGAACTGTGCCGTTGACGAGGCCAAGATCTACGTCAGCTTCGATCTGCAAAACGCCGTCACCTATATTGGCTGCCGCATCCTGCATCAAAAGCCGACGGCTCCACCGGCCGAAGGGGGAAAGGACGAACCGCCCGTGCTGGCGGGTGTGGCCGTTGAGGTCGAAAACACGGGCCTGCTGACCTTTTCCACGCAGCAGGCCGATCAGTTGGATAACGGCGATTATCTCGTTCAGGGCGCCGCCGCATCCCTGTCCGAAACCGGCACGACCGCCGAAATCGTCATCGGACAAAAGGGCGGTTTCAAAGACCCGCTTTCGCTCACGCTGCGCTTCCTCGACGCCGACGGCGTTTCGTCAAACGTCTATGCGCTGTCGATCCCGTCGCCTGTGCCGCCGACCACGCCTTTGGTGGTGACGACGCACGGCGAAACCACCTCGGCTGCCCCGAAGACCGCAAAGCCGACCACGTCGCGCACGCAAAAGGAAACGCAGCCCGCGACCCAGCGCACGACGCAGGAAAAAACCACCGTTGA
>CAMJHI010000245.1 GCA_946405475.1 uncultured Clostridia bacterium | reverse complement strand
ACACGGTCGTCAACGAGTTTGAAACGGTGCTGTTCGGCGACGTCAACGGCGACGGGTGGTACGACGGTACGGACGCCTATTTCGTCAGGCTCGCGGCTATGGGCATGATCCCGGCCGCCGCCCTCACCGAAGCCCAGCGCATGGCCGCCGACTGCAACCACGACGGCACAGTCGACAACGCCGACGCGGCGCTGCTCGAGCAAGCCGGGCTGCTGCTGGCGAACGTCGATCAGACAAAGCCGCAGGAAGAACTGCAAACCGACAGCATTTACCTTGAATACTGCTCCCTGATCGACCAGACGGTCGAAATCATCGAACCCGAGCAACCGGCCGCCGATCAACCGGCTCAAACCGCCGAACAGCCCGCCGCGCCAAGCGTCTGGGGCTGGATCAAAGCCCTGTTCACCATCGTTTTGAATTGGCTGCTGCGCGTGTTCTGATCCCTGAAAAAACCAAAGCACAGGCTTCTCCTGTTCGGAGCGGCCTGTGCTTTTTGCTGTGATAGATCCTGTTATTTATGCAAACGGGTTTTCGGTTTTGTAGGGCAGCGTTTTCGGCTGATTGTAGGCGATATCCTTCACGCCGAGGTAGCGGAACACTTCATACAGCGCCTTGCCGAAGTGGCCGAAGGCGACCGCGCCGTGGTGCGGGTAGTGCTTTTCGATGAGCACGTGGCGATAGAAGCGCCCCATTTCGGGAATGGCGAACACGCCGATGCCGCCGAAGGAGCCGGTCGGCACGTCGAGCACCTCGCCCTGCGCAATGTAGCTGCGCAGCTTGCCCTCGCTGTCGCACTGCAGGCGGTAGAAGGTGATGGCGTCCGCGGCGATGTCGCCTTCGAGCGTGCCGCGGGTGAAATCGGGCTCGCTGCCGGCGGGCTCAAGCAGGCGGTGCTGAATGAGCTGGTATTTGATCGCGCGGTCGGCGCACATTTTGCAGCTCGGGGTGTTGCCGCAGTGGAACGCCATGAACGTGTCGGTCAGGGCGTAATCGCTTTTGCCCTTGATCTCTTTTTCATAAAGCGAAGCCGGAACGGTGTTGTTGATGTCGAGCAGCGTCACCGCGTCGCCCGATACGCACGCGCCGATGTATTCGCTCAGTGCGCCGTAGATATCCACCTCGCACGCCACCGGAATGCCGCGGGAGGCCAGACGGGAATTGACGTAGCACGGCTCAAAGCCGAACTGCTGCGGGAAGGCGGGCCAGCACTTGTCGGCAAACACGACGTAATCGCGCGCGCCCTTGTGATCCTCCGCCCAGTCGAGCAGCGTCAGCTCAAACTGCGCCATGCGCGGCAGCAGCGCCGGGTACTGGTTGCCCTTCACGCCGAGCTCCTGCGCCATATCCTCGCACACGGCGGGGATGCGTTCGTCGTTTTCGTGTTCCTTGTAGGCGACGAGCAGATCGAGCTCGCTGTTTTCTTCGATCTCCACGCCGATCTCATACAGGCCCTTGATGGGCGCGTTGCAGGCGAAGAAGTCCTGCGGGCGCGGGCCGAAGGTGATGATCTTCAGATGCTGCAGGCCGATGATCGCGCGCGCGATGGGCACGAATTCGGCGATCATGTCCGCAATGTCCTCCGCCGTGCCGACGGGGTAGGCGGGGATATAGCCCTTGAGGTGACGCATGGCAAGATTGTAGGAGCAGTTGAGCATGCCGCAGTAGGCGTCGCCGCGGCCGTTGATCAGGTCGCCGTCACCCTCCGCCGCGGCCACGAACATGACCGGGCCGTCGAATTTTTCGGCGATGAGCGTTTCGGGCGTTTCGGGGCCGAAGTTGCCCAGGAACACGACGAGGGCGTTGCATTCTTCCAGCGTCACGTCCTGCACCGCGTCGAGCATATCCGCTTCGTTTTCCACGGTGATGGGGCATTCATAGAGGTCGCCGCCGCAGGCTTTGATGATGGCTTCACGTCTTTGGTTGGACAGGGCGATGGGGAAGCAGTCACGCGATACGGCAATGATGCCGAGCTTGACGTCGGGGATGTTTTTCATGGTCAGTTCTCCTTATAAAATGGTTTCAGCAGCGGGTAAAGCTGCCTGTATTTTGCATATTTTTTTTCATACAGCGCCGTCATCGCCGGATCGGGCGAAACGGTGGTTTCGATCACGGGCTCATGCGCCGTGCCGGCCGCCAGCAGGGCGCCGCCGTAAGCGGGGCCTTCGTTTTCGATCACGTTCAGCTCCACCCCGAGCACGTCGGCCAGGATCTGCATCCACGCTTTGCTTTTTGTGCCGCCGCCGCAGACGGTGGCCTTTTTGATCTCGTTCGGGCAAAGGGCAAGGCAGTCTTTGATGGCGAACGAAACGCCCTCCAGCACCGCTCGCTGCAGATCCTCGCGCGTCGTGGCGTGGGTCAGGCCGAGGAACGCGCCCTTGGCGTCGCCGTCGTTGTGCGGGCAGCGCTCACCCGAAAGGTAGGGCAGAAAGAACACGTCGTTCTCTGCGCCGCAGCCGACGCGGTAGTCGCTTTCAAACACGACCTCGTTGAGCCATTTGTTGCAGCTCGCGGCGGACAGGATGCAGCCCATGAGGTGGTATTTGCCGTTGGCGTGGCAGAAGGAATGCAGCGCGGGATTGGCCGTTTTCACGTAGCGGTCGGTGGGGATGAACACCGTGCCGCTCGTGCCCAGGGAAATGTTGCACTGCCCCTCGCTGACTGTGTTCGTGCCGATGGCGGCGGCCGCGTTGTCGCCCGCGCCGGCGACCACGGCGGCGTTCATGCCGAGCAGGTCGGTTCGGCCGATGACTGCGCCGCTTTCAAACACCTTGGGCAGCTGGCTTTCGTCAATGCCGAGAATGGCCAGCATTTCTTGCGACCACGTCCGGTTTTCCACGTCGAAATACAGCGTGCCGGACGCGTCGCTGACGTCGGTGGCGAACACGCCGGTGAGCTTATAATTGAGGTAATCCTTCGGCAGGCAGATCTTTCTGCATTTTGCGAACACGTCCGGTTCGTTTTCTTTCACCCAAAGAATTTTGGGCGCGGTGAACCCGGCGAAGGCAATGTTGCCGGTGAGCGCCTGCAGCTTTTCCTGACCGATGACGCTGTTCAGCCAGTCGGTTTCCTTGCCGGTGCGTGTGTCGTTCCAGAGAATGGCGGGGCGCAGCACGCTGTCGTTTTCGTCAAGCATGACCAGCCCGTGCATCTGACCGCCCACGCCGAGTGCTTTGATCTGCGCTTGATCCACGCCGTCGGTCAGCTCGCGCAGGCCGTCGACCGTGGCGTTCCACCAGTCTTCGGGGTTCTGCTCGCTCCAGTTCGGGTGGGGAAAGCTGAGCGGATATTCTTTTGAAACCGTTTTCAGGATCGCGGCGCTTTCGTCGATCAAGATCAGCTTGACCGCAGAGGTGCCGAGATCGACGCCGATATAATAAATACGATCATCTCCTGTTCCCGAGGATGTTTTGGATTTCCTGCCACGCTTCGTCGTCGAAGCGCTGCTTTTTGTAATAATAAGGCAGGTCGTCGTCAGTGATTGCTT
>CAMJHI010000244.1 GCA_946405475.1 uncultured Clostridia bacterium | reverse complement strand
ACGATCTTCGAGCCGTAGCCCTCTCGCGCCTCGTCAATGGAGTTGGAGATGATTTCAAAAATGGAATGCTCACAGCCCTCCAGCCCGTCGGATCCGAAAATGACGGCGGGACGCTTGCGCACGCGGTCGGCGCCCTTGAGGGTGGTGATGCTTTCCACCGAGTACTGTGTTTTTTTCGGCATTCCTGTTCCTCTCTTTATCATTCAAGTGACCGCTGACAAGAATCAGCGGTCAACAGGTTTTATTCGGCGGCGGGGGCTGGCTGGGTCATGAAGGCCTTGAACGCCTCGCCGGACATTTTTTCATGCTCGATCAGATACGCGGCGACGCCGTGGAGCTTTTCGAGATTGGTTTTCAGGATCGTTTCACAGCGCTCATAGGCGTGGGAAATGATGGAATTGATCTCCTGATCGATGCGGCCCGCCACGCTTTCGGAATAGTTGCGGGTGTGGTTGAAGTCGCGCCCTAAGAACACCTCGTCGTTGCCGGAGGTGTAGGCGATGGGGCCAAGCTCGCTCATGCCGTATTTGGTGACCATGCTACGGGCCAGCTCCGTGGCGCGCTGGATATCGTTGGACGCGCCCGTGGAAATATCGCCCAGCACGATCTGCTCGGAAACGCGGCCGCCCAGCAGGGTGACGATGTTGTCGAGCATATCGTTTTTGGTGGTGTAGCTCTTATCCTCCGCCGGGATGGACATGGTGTAGCCGCCGGCCAGCCCGCGGGGAATGATGGAAATTTCGTGCACGGGATCCTGCGTTTCGAGGCAGAAGGTGGCCACGGCGTGACCGGCCTCGTGGTAAGCGGTGAGGCGCTTTTCTTTATCGCTCATCTTATGCGACTTTTTCTCGGTGCCCACCACGACCTTGACGGTCGCCTCTTCGATCTCCTGCATGGTGACGGCTTTTTTGTTCTTGCGCGCGGCCAGCAGCGCCGCCTCGTTGAGCAGGTTCTCCAAATCCGCACCGGTGAAGCCGGCGGTGGAACGGGCGATCGTACCCAGATCGACGTCGGGCGCGAGGGACTTGTTTTTGGCGTGCACGTGCAAAATCGCCTCCCGCCCCTTCTGGTCGGGGTAATTGACGGTGACCTGACGGTCGAACCGGCCGGGGCGCAGCAGCGCCGGGTCAAGGATATCCGGGCGGTTGGTGGCGGCGATGATGATCACGCCTTCGTTGGCGCCGAAGCCGTCCATTTCAACGAGCAGCTGGTTGAGGGTCTGCTCGCGTTCATCGTGACCGCCGCCCATGCCGGCGCCCCTGTGGCGGCCGACTGCGTCGATTTCATCGATGAAGATGATGGAGGGCGAGTTTTTCTTGGCCTGATCGAACAGGTCGCGCACGCGGCTTGCGCCCACGCCGACGTACATTTCAACAAAATCGGAACCGGAGATGGAGAAAAACGGCACGTCCGCTTCGCCGGCGACAGCGCGCGCCAGCAGGGTCTTACCGGTGCCGGGAGGGCCGACGAGCAGCACGCCCTTGGGGATACGCGCGCCGATCTCGGTGAATTTTTCGGGGCTGCGCAGGAAGGCGACGATCTCTTCAAGCTCTTCCTTTTCTTCGTCGGCGCCCGCCACGTCGGCAAAGGTGGTTTTGCGTTTTTCATCCTTGGCGTTTTTCACGCGCGCCTTGCCGAAGCTGAGCGTGCGGTTGGTTTCGCCCGTGATGGAGGCGTTCATGCGGCGCACCATAAAGAACATGAGCACGCCGAGCACGAGCATGAGGATCATGGTGGGCAAGACGTTGATCAGCCACGAGCTTTCGGAACCGCGGGCGTAATCGTATTTGATGGGGGCGTCCGGGTTCTTCAGATTGTACCGCGTGACCGTGTCGTGAATGTCGTTGACGAACAGCTCGACGTTGGGCACCGTGTATTTCTGCGGCGTTTTTTCGTCGCTCCGCTCATAATAAACGAGCGCGCCCGAGCTGAGGTTGAGGTTGAAGCTGCTGATCTCGTTGCGGTCAAACTTGGCGACGATCTCATAATATTTCGGCTTTTCTTTTTTCACGGAGCTGTTCGCCGAATAAAACGCGATGCCGACGATGACCAGCGGGATGATCAGATACGGCAGAAAGCTCCTGATTTTTTTGGCATTCATCCTGATTCACTCCTCCTTATTAGTTTATCAAAACGAATCATTTTCCTTCGTAAACTTCCGGTTTTAATATGCCCACAAAAGGCAGGTTGCGATATTTTTCGGCATAATCCAGCCCGTAGCCGACGATAAACGCGTCGGGCACCTTGGCGCCGGCGTAATCGGCTTTGATCGCGGCCTTGCGGCGTTCGGGCTTGTCGAACAGCGTGCAGATGCGGATGCTTTTGGGGTTGCGGGTGGAAAGCAGTTCCATCAGGTTGGAAAGCGTGACGCCGCTGTCAAGGATATCCTCCACGATCAGCACGTCATACCCTTCCAGCGGGATGTCGAGATCCTTGATGATCTTGACCTTGCCCTTGGTTTCGGTGGAGCTGCCGTAACTGGACACGGCCATGAAATCGATCTCGCACGGCAGCGTCACACAGCGCATCAGCTCGGACATAAAAACGATCGAGCCCTTGAGGATGCTGACGAGCAAAAGATTTTTGCCCTCATAATCCCGGCTGACCTGCTCGCCCAGCCGCGCCACGATCGCTTCCAGCTCTTCTTTGGAAAACAGAACGGATTCGATATCCTTCATCATATCGCTCATGGTTGGATTCCTTTCAATACTTTGACAAGATGATGAGCCTTTTGGTGTTGGGGGTCACGGCGCAGCGTTCGCTCACGCCGATCCCGTCCGCCCAGAGCACGCCGTCGTCATCCCGCAGAAGAATTACGTTGGCGCGCTTTTCCGCCTCGATGCCCTGTTCGGCCAGCAGACGGCGCAGCGGCTTGGTCACGCCGCGCCCCGCAAGGCGGAGCGTATCGCCCTCACGAAGGCTCGAAAAGACAAGCTTTCCGTTTATTGTATCATAATCAATGCAATTATCCAATAGGTCTTGATTAAATTTTTCGATTTTTATTTGGCTGACTTCCTGATACAGCTCGACCAGCACCGTGCCCACGGGCAGCCGGTTTTCGCCGCCGAGCGCCGGCTGGCTCCATCTTTCGGCCTGTTCGGGCTTGCGGTAAAGCAGCCCGCCCCGCACCCGCAGGGACGCGCCGCCGTTGACCTGCACGTCGCCCCCGGTGTGCAGCAGCCCGCACACCTTCAGAATATGGAACTGTTCGGGCTTCGTGCCGGTGAGCGCTGTGACGGCGGCGGCCACCGCCCGTTTTTGCAGCGACGGATGCACGCCCAGCAGCGCCTCGACCCGGTAACCGGTTTCGGTCTGCGCCCGGTCCAGCACGCTTTGCGCCAGTTCGCCGAGCAGCTCGTCATCCTCGCGCAAACCGTCAAGCAGGCGGGAAAACGCGGCGTCGAACGCCGGGTTGCAGGCCTTCAGCTCCGGCACCACCCGGTGGCGCAGGCGGTTGCGGGTGTAAGCGTCGCTCGCGTTGGTGCTGTCGGTGATATAGTCAATGCCGTTTTCGCGGCAGTAGTGTTCGATTTCATCGCGGGAA